>DATBNI010000023.1:0-6303 GCA_036554425.1 Psychromonas sp. | reverse complement strand
AAGACCACATGCTTAGCGTTGATCACTTCTCCCCCGTT
Source organism: Psychromonas sp. (assembly GCA_036554425.1). GTDB lineage: Bacteria > Pseudomonadota > Gammaproteobacteria > Enterobacterales > Psychromonadaceae > Psychromonas. The sequence continues at coordinate 6,265 of DATBNI010000023.1, read as the reverse complement.
AAGCGTCACGCCGGTGATTTGCGAATCCTCAATATGGATTTCTTCAACACGGGTCTCAAAACGAATTTCCCCGCCCAATTCGATGATCTGACGACGCATGCGTTCAACCATAGTGACCAGTTTAAAGGTACCAATATGCGGTTTGCTGACATAAATAATTTCAGCCGGCGCACCCGCTGCAACAAACTCCTGCTTTACCTTCAAGCCGAGAAAATTGGGATCTTTTACCTGACTGTATAATTTACCATCGGAAAAGGTCCCGGCTCCTCCCTCACCAAACTGCACATTAGATTCGGTATTTAACTCGCCTTTTCGCCAGAAACGGAAGGTATCTTTAGAACGCTCGTGTACCGATTTTCCACGCTCTAACAGGATAGGTTTAAAGCCCATCTGTGCAAGAATCAAGGCGCTAAATAAACCGCAGGGGCCCATTCCAACAACAATGGGACGCTCAGTAAGGTTTTTGGGGGCCTGTGCGACATATTTATATTGCGTATCCGGTGATTGACGGACATCTGAATCTTTAGCAAAATGCGCTAATAAAGCCGCTTCATCAACATCGGTTAATGTCACATCCAGAGTATAAATCAGGGTAATGACATTACGTTTACGCGCATCATAGCCGCGTTTAAAGATATGGATATCTGCTAATTGCCCGGCTGAAATCGATAATGTCTTTAAAACATATTGTTGGAGCGCATCATCTGTATGATTTAGCGGGAGTTTAACTTGATTGAGACGTATCATCGGTTCACCTGAGAGAAAATGGCTGGGAAAATACGGTTAGTTTACGTGATCTCCGGCTTAATTGAAAACAACTAAAATAGCAGAATATTGAACCTTCGGAGCAGGGATTCTTTCGCTCGCATAATACGCTCAGCGGCTAATGCCGATTTTTTATTTATCTCTTTAATACGATTTTTCAACACCTGTTGTTTAAGTCAGCTGTACAGAAAATATCATCCGCTTGTTCTTTGCTTTGCGCCAACGGTCTAATTGGTAAGCGTCTCTCTGATCAACATTTCAACTATCAAATCAATCCATTCAGCTTTCGTTCAGCTAACAAGGATTATATTAGCCTCATCGGAAAAGAGAGTAATAACTAAAGCAGACTGGAGAACAAAATGAATATGATTAAAAAATTAACCAGCAAACCAAAAATGGTCATTATAGCCGGCTCATTGTTACTCGGTTTAGCCTTAACACCGGCAACCTCATTCGCAGGCAATGATAACCATGAGGGACGCCGAAACGGCGGATCGCATCAGGTAGACAACCATCAGTCTGAGCACAACAGACATCACAACAAACGTGGTCGTCATCATATGAAACACAAATATTCTCATCATGGCAAGCACAGACATTATCATCATGGCAAACACAGAAACCGCCATTACAACGAACCTCATTATGTGGTGATCAATAATGAGCCTTATTACCGTCCAGAACCTTCACGTTTTCAGATAGGGGTACACTCAGGTAACTTCGATGTCATTTTTCGTGATTAAAAATGATTAAAGATAGCCAAACGTTAAAGGTGACAATAAGGATATGGAATCTGTCTCGAGAAGATACTTAGCTTCGGGGACAGATTTCACAACAGCGGATAAACAGGAAATAATAAGGGAGGACTTTTCACCCCTTCAAATTCCGGTGACAAAGTCTGGCCAATATCCTTTGTGGAAAAAGCCTTACTCAGAACATTAATACCTAGGACTGTTTGTATCTTTTGGTAATGGTACTTGATTCACATTGATACCCTTAAGAAATTTGAACAGTTCACTGTCGGTAGACAATATCAAGGTAGTGTTCTGCGCAATAATACTCCGGTATGCCTGCATAGTGCGGGTAAATTCATACAAACTGACGGCTTGTGGGCTTTGATTATATGACTGCGCATAAATTTCAGTGGCTTTGGCATCAGCAATACCTTGAATCTCCTCTACTTGCCGGTAGGCTTCTGACTGTATTTTGTTTAAATCCCGCAGACGATTCCCTCTAATTCGAGCAGCTTCACCATTTCCCTCGGAAAGAAAGCGCTCGGCAATCTGCCTGCGCTCACTGATCATACGATCATAAATTTTGGGCCGCACACTCTCATTGTAATTAATGCGTTTAAAGCGGATATCAAGAAGCTCAATACCAAACACCTGCACTTTCTCGGCGGCAGCAATAAAAATTTCTTGTTCCACCAGCTTACGCCCTTTCTGAATAGGCACCAGAGAGCCCATTTTCAGCGCACGCTCTGCATCGGTCAGAAGATCATCACGCAGCGGCTCGCGGTCTTTTGTAGTGCGAATTATCTCAATCAATTCGTGTTTTGCAACGGCATTACGGGTTTCACTGCCGAGAATATCGTCCAGTCTCGATTGGGCGCTGCGCTCATCGCGCAGGCGCAGGAAATATTGCAGAGGATCGGTGATCCGCCAGCGGGCAAAAAGATCCACCGATATATAGAGTTTATCTTTAGTCGGCATATCCGATGGGTCGCCATCCCACTCCAATACCCTTTTATCTATGCTGTTGACCTCCTGTATAAAGGGTAATTTCGCCTTCAAACCCGCCCTGATAACGGGAGCACCTACCGGCTTACCAAACTGGGTAATGATAACCTGCTCAACTTCACCGACAGTGTAAAGAGCCGAATTTAATATCACAATAAGCAAAGCTATCAATAATAATGCAACTCCCATTGATATCTGCTTCATGGCTGCTCCTCCTGCACCGCATTAAGATCTAACCACGGCAAAATATTAGGGCTGTTTGAATCGATAATTATTTTGGAGCGTATCTTTGGTAACACCGCCTGCATCGTCTCAAGATAGATACGCCTCTCGGTTACTTGAGGCGCCTTAACGTATTCAGCGAGCAGTGCATTAAATCGCGCAACGTCACCTTGCGCCTCATTGATGCGTTTAAGCCGGTAACCATCGGCCTCACGGATTCGTTGATCTTTTTCACCCAGTGCTAACGGAATCACTTTATTGTAGTCACGGCGCGCTTCATTAATGAGCTTTTCTTTTTCCTGCTGCGCCTGATTAACTTCATTAAAAGATGCCTGAACCGGCTTTGGCGGGTTAATATTCTTTAGCTGTACCTGATCAATACTGATGCCCATTTCATATTTACTGGACAGCGCCTGCATTTTGGTCAGCGCCTCGTACTCAATCTCCTGACGACCAATAGTGATCACTTCGTCAACGGTACGATCTCCCACCACTTCACGCATCACCGATTCCGAAACAGAGCGCAGGGTTTCATTGGGCTGGCGCACTTTAAATAAAAATTTAACCGGATCGGCGATACGGTACTGAACCACCCACTCTACAAGGGCGGCATTTAAATCACCTGTAACCATTTGTGTTTCCCGTTCACTATTTATGACGGTAGAACTTTGATAAGGATCAGTCGCACCCGGAGTGCTAAAGCCAAACTCTTGCTTTAGCTGCCTTTTAACAGGAACAATAGTTGCTCGGTCAATACCGAGTGGCATTTTAATATGCAGTCCGGCAGGCACTTCTTTCAAGTATTTTCCGAATCGCTGTACCACGGCAACAGAATCACTGGGAATAGTATAAACAGCCGACCAGAGGCTCATGCCAGCCAGCAATAAAAAGGCAATATAAAAAACATACCAGGCAGCACCCTTCGAGTGTCCACCCGGAAACCTGTTTTTGTAGTGTGAATATCCTTTCTTAATTAATAAAGCATATTCCATCGGAAGACGCTGATTGTTCTCCCAAGGATCCTGCTCATTTCCGCTAGGCATAACAACCGCCCCTATAACCGGCAAAAAATTATGCCGTATATTTACTATGGAAGGATCACAAAAATAGTCAAGAAGTTAGGGGGAAATAATAACCTTCCAGATATATATCTGCTCGCCCTTTTTGCTGTTAATTAGTGAGTATTGCTCCCTTTAACTGCCAGGATATTACGACCGGAAAGCTCAAGATCGCCTGCTCTTCTGCGCCCATAAAATAGGCGAGCTTTTTTCGTTCTCTATTTCAGGGTTGAAAAAGGTTATTCAAAGAAACCACTCGGGTCTAAATTTTTAGCGCATCTATACTTTAACTGGCAGCACAGTATTAAATACTTCATTAAGTATTGTTTGTGTAGAAAGGCGCTCGTTTGATTGGGCTGAGATCATCTCATCACCTCGAGGATGCTTTTTTTAATTCGCTAGAGGGATAAATTTATCGTGAGTTATGAAATATCTTCAATCTTAATGACGGCCTTAGTCTTGCTGTTTATGGCAACTATCACCCTACCATTGGCAAGGATAACTCGATTACCCTACCCCATTCTGCTTGTCTTAGCCGGCCTTTTTCTCCGTTTAACTCAGGATTATCTCTCCCTTCCCCTGGCGGCTTTAACGACCAAAGAGAACGCACACGATATTATCTTGCTGGTACTGCTGCCCACGCTGGTATTCGAAACAGCCTACAATCTGGATATCAGTAAATTAATTGCAAATCGCCTCGCCATTTTGATGCTGACCCTGCCTGGAGTGCTCATTTCAACTCTGGTTGTTGCAACGCTGGTCAGAGTATTTACCCCCCTTGACTGGCACTTGGCTTTACTGCTCGGCTCCATTTTAAGCGCAACGGACCCGAGTGCAGTTATTAGCGCCTTTCGACACCTCGGAGCCCCAAAAGATCTGATCATGTTAATTGAGGGAGAAAGTCTGTTCAACGATGCCAGCGCAATAACGCTTACTAAGGTGCTGGTAGTCAGCTTTACTCTGGCTGGCGGATTCTGGCAGACCTTATGGAGTGGCAGCAGCCTTTTTCTAATAACACTGACCGGGGGCATTTTCTGTGGCTGGCTGCTTGCACAGCTGTTTATGCTGCTCCTGAGAAATATACCAGATCAACCTCTGATCGATATCAGTCTTACCCTGCTTCTGGTTTTTACCAGCTACCTGTTCGCCGAGCAGGTACTGCATGCCAGCGGTATAATAGCGACCACCACAGCTGGCATCACCATAGCAACTAAGGCTCCTCTGCCTATTTCTAGAAAATCTCAGCAGTACCTCAATGACTTTTGGTCCTATCTCTCTTATATTGCTACGGCCTACATATTCCTGATTGTTGGGCTCTGGGTAGATTTCCCCTTGATCTGGGAAAACGCAACGACCTCTCTTATTGTGATCGCTGCCCTATGGCTGTCGCGCGCACTCATTGCCTATGCGCTACTGCCGCAAATAGGGCATCTGCAGCGCCAGGCCAAAACAACCCCGGTTGCATTCCGCCACCTGGTTTTTGTGGGAGGTATGCGCGGGGCAGTCACCATGGCACTGGCCATCGGCCTGGTTACCCTGATCGGGGATGAAACTATTCTCTCTATCACTATCAGCGCGGTATTTTTCACTACCCTGCTGCAGGGGGTACTTATTAATCCTCTTGCCTCCTATTTAAATCTGCAAGAAAAAGATATTAATGACAATATTACCAGTGCAGAGCTGACCCTGTCGGCCCTTAAGCAGGGTGAAAAAGCGCTGCATCCCCTGCTCCATTCAATGTTTGCCAAGACGGGTGCTCCACAGGAACTTACCCGCAAGTTGATCCCTTTAATCGAGGAACAGGAAAAGCAGCTGCAGCACTGGTTTAGTGCTGAAGTCGGTGCGGTCGGCATCTGGAATCGTCTTATGTTACGTTGTACCAGTTTAGAGATCGGCTGCTTGTACCGGCTGTTTGATCAGGGTTTGATTGGAGCCGTTGTTTTCGAAGCGCTAAAAAACTCACTGGATGAGCAGATGGAAGCAATCCGCCATCAGTACCGAAGACCGACATTTTCATTACTGCCCAAACCGCTGTCCGGTTTACTGGATAGTGTTAAATCTCAAATCTCAAACTCATCTAACAAGTTGATAGAACAGGAATATGAGATGGCTTGGGCCCGGCTCATCAGTTGTAAGGAGGTACTTGATGAATTGCAAATCTGGACCCGGGATGAAAAAATTCCCGCAGCTGTTGCCGCGAGTGTAGCAAAAATATGGCAGGGCTGGTTAGACGGCTGCGAAACAAAAATTACAACAATAGAACATCAGCATCCTACCCTTTCGGCCAGGATACAAAGGAGATTGCTGCTAAACTATTTACTCACCATACAGTCAGAACACCTACAGGAATATGTCCAGCAACACCTTATAACGGAATCAGATGCAGAGCGGATCAACAAATTATTAAGAGCAATGGAGATCTAAGCAGGATTAATTCACTAACAGAGATTAGTCTCATCACAGACTCGCACACAAATAATA
>DATBNI010000008.1:0-3327 GCA_036554425.1 Psychromonas sp. | reverse complement strand
TAAAATTAATCACAATTGTAGGCGGCTGACTACAAGCCATCAGGATCTTTCGCTTTTAAGACAAGTCGAGGACATACATAACTTGGCTTAAACCTTTTCGCCTTCTGGCCTTTTGCTATTCAGCCATTGTTGAAAGGCTGGACAGCCATAAAGGTTGCAAAAACTGCCGTATCCAGTTTTAGTCACTGCATAGCGTATTTTGATTCAGCTGCTGTTATAACAGTGGCGGTTTGGTAACTGATTTAGAGGGTTATGACATAGATGCCATATCAAATCAGGGCTAGATAATAGTTAGCGCTAATGAGAATTTTTAGAGATGATGAGGGGGATAAAGCATTGAGAAAAACACTTCTGGACAGAAATAATAACATAGCCATTCTTTTGGCCGGAATATTAGCCATTGTTGTGGGTCTAGGAGTCGCCAGATTTGCATTTACATCTCTTTTACCCTCTATGCTGGATGATGTTTTAACCCTTACCCGTGCCGGTATCTTAGCCTCCCTAAACTTTGCAGGTTATCTCTCAGGGGCTGTTTTTTCTGTTTTTATAAAAGATATTAATACAAAAGTAAAATACTTTAGAATTGGAATGCTTCTTAGTGTGTTGACTACTCTCGTTTTAGCGACAACTGTAGATGAAACCCTCTGGCTAATATCAAGAGTGATTGCAGGATTCGGCTCTGCCATGCTTCTCATAGTAGGTACTGCCATAGTAATGGTAAAGCTTGATTTTGAAGATAAAACCAAAGCAATGGGGATACATTTCAGCGGTATCGGAATTGCAATAGTTACAAGTGATTTAATAAGCCGCTATGTGCTGCAGAGGGGAACCTGGAGTGATGCCTGGCTGGTTTTGAGCCTATTCGCTTTTATTATCTCTTTTTACTCTGTGTATATTCTCTCTTTTGACAAAGAACTTAAGCAGGAGGCTGTGAAACATAAACTTTCAAAATCAATTTTTTCCCCTTATGTGGTACTGCTTATTTTGGCATATTTTACCGAGGGGGTAGGTTTTGTCGTTCAGGGAACATTTTTGCCTGATATTATAAATTCTCTTGACGGACTTGATGGTTACGGCAGTTTGGGATGGCTTTTAGTCGGAATTGCAGGCATTCCATCTTGTATAATATGGATGAGGTTAGCGCATCATTATGGCAGCCTGAATATTATCATTGTGGCCATGTCTATTCAGCTTGTAGGCATTCTTATTCCGGCATTGAGTAATAATATGTATTTAAACTTGCTGAGTGGCATTCTATACGGGGGGACTTTTATCGGTCTTGTAGCACTCTTTATGAATCTTGGCGGTCGGCTAGCTGCCAAAAACCCGGTTGTTCTAATGGGCGCGATGACCGCGACTTATGGTGTCGGGCAGGTAACTGCACCCCTTTACAGCGTTACCCTGATTGAATATTTTGGAAATTATGACACTACTCTTTATTTAACCGCATTTATCGTTTTTATAGGGATAGCGCTTTTAGTTTATGCAAAAAAAGAAAGAGGCTTCGAGGTTGCATTAGATAGATCCAGGGTCACCTATTAGTCAGTTCTGGTCAAGATGCTCGGGTGCTTTTAAGCAAGTAAAAAATGTTAATTGAGAACAGTTAATTGAAGACCCCAACCCTTGTGGCGGATCACACCTTTACTCCTACTAGATAACCGATATTTTTAGCGCTGTGGTTAAAAATAATCAGGTGCTTGATTGGATAAGGGAGGTAAAGGTACATTCACAGAAAATAAATTTGGGTCAATCTACCTTTCCCCTGTTAAGCCATTTTAAGCACGTTTTGAACCAGCTTTGAAATACCTGAATAGACATCGGCTATCTTGGCACTGCCGTCCATATAAGCGGGCGTGGTGACAATTTTATGTGCAACATCGACGACACAGTCGAATGTTGCACAGTTTTGATGTTTGGCCCCCAGTTTTTCCAGTTCAGCAGCCGTACCCTCATCGCTGCCGATAGTAAGTGTCGGTTTTTGATTGCCAAACAACAGAGCAACCAAGGCCGGGGCAATACAGATTGCACCAATGGGTTTGTCTGCACTTCTAAAATCTTGCAGTTTGGCAGCAACCTGCTGGTCAACAGAAGCAGCACTGCCATCGAATGCGAATGAACACATATTTTTGGCCACACCAAAACCACCCGGAATAATTAAAGCATCAAAATCACTGGCATTTAAATGTGCTAAATCTTCAATTTCGCCACGCGCAATTCTGGCTGACTCTGCAAGCACGTTTCTGCTCGCACCGACCACTTCTTCGCCTTTAAGGTGATCAATAACATGGTGTTGATCTTTATTCGGGGCAAATATTTTATATTTGGCACCTTTGGTGTCCAGGGCTAAAAGCGTCAGAACCGATTCTCTAATTTCTGACCCATCAAGAAAGCCACATCCTGCCAATATCACTGCTACATATTTCATCTTTATTTTCCTCTTATAGTCTTATATAACCTTGGTCGTTATATTAATTAAATTTATCTGTGCTGAACATCTATAAAAACACTGACTCTTCTCCCATTAGTACATTCTAGTCTTTCTGAGTTTAGTTGCAGTCACAGTAAATCGTCATTTTAATGGGAGGTAAACAAAATAAAAGGTTGGACTCTGATAACTTATCGCGTTATTTCAGCAAAATAATACGCTATGTTTCTGCTGACTTTACTTTAACGACATTGCTCTTTAAGCTCTTACCCTGGTGAAGTTCACGGCAGATAAACGAGACTGAGTATGAATAAAAAATTGCTACATAAACAACTGATTCTCGCGTTAGAAGCAACCCATCAAGATGCTGTTAATGCTGCAAAACGTGCCTATAATACGGCAACTGATAATGAAAATATCGCAGAAAATAAATACGATACTTTAGCATTAGAGGCATCCTATTTAGCCCAAGGTCAATCGCAGCGGGTGGAAGCGTGTGCAAAGGATCTTGCCGCTTTTCAACAGTTGATTATCAGCGCAGGATCCTCGAAATCGTCGGTTTGTTTAGGGTCGTTGGTATTGCTGCGTGATATTGACGGTAATGACAAATATATTTTTTACGGCCCGTCAGCGGGTGGTTTAAAAGTGCAATTTGCAGAAAAAGAAATTGTTGTTGTCACGCCAGGCTCTCCACTGGGTGCGGCAATCAACCAGCTAGCCCTGGGCGATGAAGTCAGTATCTCTGTCGGGAATAAAGTGATTGAGTATGAGATAGCCAATATTTATTGACGGTGAAAAAGGTTGGACGGCCATTGACTGTTTCAGTTTATGGATGTCCTGACATTTTTTATTATGGGCTTTGCGGCAAGGCTGACCAGCCTCAATTAGAAACCCGTGCACCG
>DATBNI010000615.1:0-1768 GCA_036554425.1 Psychromonas sp. | reverse complement strand
TGTGACCTTGCATTATGCAGGATAAATTAACACTAGCAAGGCTGAACATTTATTTGTTGCGTTCGGTATTAGGTAGTCGTTTTTATAACATATTTCGTCATGAAAGTGATCAAATAGAACGGCTCTCTCGTATTAACGGCAATATGAAGGAGAGTTCGATGAGATTAGCTTTATTTCCACTGCCGGTATTTTTACTGCCCCAAGGCATTACAAGATTACGCATTTTTGAACCGCGCTATAAAAGGCTGGTGGCAGAGTCTATGTCAACGGGTGATGGTTTCGGTTTATGCCTGCCGAAGGATGAGCATAGCCTTTATGAAATTGGCACGCGAGTTGAAATTTATAATTTTGATCAGGATATCAATGGTTTTTTAACCATTGATATCAAGGGGATTGATAGATTTACATTTAAAGATATAAGCTCAGATTTTGACGCTTTACTGCATGCTGATGTGACTCTGCTGGACGGATGGCAAGCGGTTAAAATGACGCCTCAATATGAGTTTATGCAGGCCCCCTTAAAAGAAGTCTTATCTTCTCAGCTTTTATATGTTGAAGGCGTTAATCAAACAGGCTTTAATAATTTAAGTTGGATTTGCCAGCGTTGGTTGGAGATATTACCCGTTCCTGCGGATAAAAAGTACTGGCTTGCGGGGCAAAGTCGACTAGATCCTGCTATTGATTTTATCCGTGAAGTGATTAAGTAGCCGCGCAAAAATAAAAAATTATTATTTAATGATCTAATCTCTACTTTCTGTCGTATAAAGGTTTTAAGCAGATTAGTTCGTCCTATAATGTTGGGGTAATATAAAATATGATAGCTCACAACTCGACGGACATGCCATTGAATAATATAAAATTTAATTCGTTAGATGGTCAGCAGTTACAAATAAATTTGTGGTTAAAACTGGTGGCAAATGAGCAGGATAAAGAAGCCTTTTCTGAATTGTTCAAATGGTTTGCACCTAGAATTCGTGCCCATGGTCTGCAACGTTTTAAACAAGAAGCACTGGCAATGGATTTGGTACAAGAGACTATGTTATTAGTGTGGCGAAAAGCCGTTTTGTTTAATGCTGACAAAGGTAAAGCCAGTACCTGGATTTACACTATTATGCGTAACCACTGTTTTGATATGCTGCGAAAAAAACAAACTAATAAAGAAGATTCTATCAGTGATGATCTTTGGCCGATGATTGAGGAGCAAGTGTCTGATGATAAAGGCGATTATTTACAGAAACGTTTATTATTAAGCCATCTTGGCAGTTTACCCTCAGATCAAAAACAAGTAGTTGAAGCTATCTATTTACAGGAAATGACTCAACAGGAATTAGCCATTCATCTTGATCTTCCATTAGGTACGGTTAAATCCCGGCTTCGATTGGCGATATCAAAGTTAAAATCAAAATTGGAGGCAGATCTTGATTAAATATCACCCAACCCAAGCATTGTTAGTCAGCCATAGCGCAGCACAGCTGCCTCTGTCGTTATCTATTGCGGTGAGTGCACACCTTGAAATGTGTCCTCAATGCGGTTCTCTGGTCAGACAAATTACCGAGCAACAATCAGCGCTGTTTGACGCACAGGGTGTCTCGGAGAAAACTGATTTTTCTAATATGCTCGAGAATATTTTTGAGCATAAACCTGAATTGCAGACTCAGCCGGAAAAGACAGCGACTAATAACACTTCAGTGGCTGGTAACGAGTATCAATTGCCACGGGCATTTAGCCATTTCAGGGATCTCAAATGGGCTTCTTTTGGAGTTATAAG
>DATBNI010000585.1:0-2367 GCA_036554425.1 Psychromonas sp. | reverse complement strand
TTATATTTGCTGGATATTCAATGGATTATTCCACTTTTAATAACGAACTGCTGCAATTAAGTGATAAATCAGTTTGCTGATCTGTACCGGATGGAATACGGCCAGGTAAACACAGACAGCTCAGCAATATAGAAAGGTTTTCGGCGTCGCTGTTTTACTAAAATAAGTCAGGGATTGTTGAAATGCAGTCAACACTGGAAAAGGGTTATGAAAGGCAGGTGCTATAACAAGTCTACAGATAAAAATTAGCAGTTCATTGAGCTGCACTTAGATCACGCTTTTCTGACGGCAAACTCATTTGGCGCTTCTGCATTGGCTGCCATTAATTAGCACAGTTTGTTTATCGACAAGAAAAAGAGATTAATCGGGTAAATGACGCTAGGTATAAATAAGGACCGCGTGAAGGTAGCCGTCCTTATGATTGTGCAGTTAGCCATTTATTAAGGTTTATTACCTTATCCTTCGCTTGCGCCCTTACCTTGCATTGCTTCTGGCTGGCATCGATAGGGAAGTTTCGCGCCGTATTCCTCAGCACGGGCTTTCATCATCTGGTGATCTTCATTGCGGATTTACTCACGCTTTTACTACTGCAGCAGTTTTTATCCTGCTTTGACATTGGAATTTACTCTTCCGTCTCTTCTTCCATCTCCTCTTCCATCTGATCTTTCATTGGCATCGCCTCCATTTCCTCGCCCATCTGATCCTGCATTGGCATTTCCTCATCTGCCAACGCCCCTGCCGATAAAGAAAGAGCCAAGACGGACAACATTAATGATAGTTTCATTATAGAATACTCCTGCAATATGGGTTGTGCAGTTCTCACCCTTGCCACTGCAACCCGTTCAGTGACAAGGCCCTAGCAGTTCGGATTAGTCTTATCACTTAGTTTCAAATAAAAACTGCGCTAAGGTGACTATGTCCGAGTGCATCTGGTTATTCAATTAAAATGAGAGCTGAATAAGCCAGCCTCAGCAATTGATAAATATAATTAAACGGCCCGCCGCATTGGCGCTGATCAGTTCAGAATACGGCAAGAAAAATGCAGACACATTCTCAGTAAAGAAGGATTTGTTGGCATACCTTTTACTAAAATAGATCTGCAATTTTGTTTTATTAGTATAGAACTTTTACCAGAAAAGGATTCGCTATGCCGCTTAGTTTATTTTTTCTGCAGGTTTGCTGAAATGCTCGACGCGATCTGTGCGGAAAGTATTAGAGGCAGAAGCAATGACAGGTCTACTGATGAAGATTGGCAGCTCATCGAGCTGCACTTATATCGAAAGCAAATAGCAGCGCTATTTTTTGTAGTGCCTTTTGATTGTGATTTTACTATTCTGGGCAGGGTTACAGTGCTTCAAGCATCACTTCTGCTTTGCTGACGGCAAACTCTTTTGGCGCTTCTACATTAAGCTTAGTCACCACACCATCATCAATGATCATCGCATAACGCTGCGAGCGTACACCGCCAAAATTGGCCGTATCCATTTCCAGTCCTAAGCTCTTGGTAAAACTTGCATCCCCATCCGCTAACATCATCAATTCAGAGGCGTTCTGTGCTTCTCCCCAGGCCTTCATCACAAAAGCATCGTTCACTGATACGCAAGCGATAAGATCCACCCCTTTAGCTTTAAACTGATCTGCTAATACCACATATCCCGGTAAATGTGATTCAGAGCAGGTTGGTGTAAACGCCCCGGGTACGGCAAATAACAGTACTTTTTTACCCGCAAAAAGCTCTGTTACCTGATGATTTATCATGCCTTCAGGCGTTAATTGACTCAATGCTGCAGGCGCTATTTTTTGACCTTGTTCAATCATTTTATTTTCCTTAAATAAGAGAGTGGTATAACAGTCTATCCCTAAACGCGGTGCGCAAACAGAGATAAAAAGCAGGGGTATTCGCGTTTTTTTGCTAAAACAGAATCTGTGCTTTATAAAAATCCTAGCCTTGCTCAGTACTATAATACCAACCATAGCGAACAGCCAGTTTTTGCTTAAACGCAGCCCTAAGCCGAAACCTAAATCTGCAGGTGTTTTATCTTCGCAGCTATTGCTAATTCTTTTCCTGATAAATGATCACCCTTCCCTCTCGCGTATGCTCAAAGGCATTGCGAATAAGCTTTGTCAGCTATACGGCATGGAATTTCAGAAAGTTGCAATGTATAGGGAGCGGTTTTGACCTTTAACTGAACGGCTTTATCCTTAAGAAGATTGGTCATTGATTTACCGGCTGAGCATCTCCCCAAACTGCCTGAGTAATTGTTTCCCGGACACAGGTTTAGGGCTCTCTCTTAATAACAGATCCAATATTTTTAATGCAGTCGCTGTCAGCTTTCATTCTTGCGTATTTCTGAACGATTTTTTCAT
>DATBNI010000561.1:0-9000 GCA_036554425.1 Psychromonas sp. | reverse complement strand
CAGCTTGTTTCTTTTTGCTGAGATGTACATTAAATGACAGTTTTTTATTAAGCAGTGCTGATTTCAAATTAACCGATTTAAGGACTATCTCAGTATCGGGTAATCGCGCCAAAAAGGTTAATAATCGAGCGAGTTGCGCATCCGTTTGCGATTTGTCTAAGGTTAATGTTTTGAGTGATGAATTTTGTGCTGCATTAGGAGGCTGACAGTTTAGGTCCCAATCAATAAGGGCGATAGAAGCGTTGATCTGATTTTTTTCTTTAATCACTTGAATATCAGCAATCTGATTTTGCGGACAGTGAATATCTGGTTGTAAATTTTTTAAACTGCTCGAAACAAGAGGAAGCCAGGTTAAATATGACTCCTCTTGCTCGCGTAACTCCTTGGCATTAACTAACGGGCTGCTGAGCAACAGCAAACAATAGCTGATAAAAACAACCAGATAAAACTTTCTGCTACAAAGGGCATTCACAAAAACTTATTGCACCCACTCAATAATACCATCGGTTTTTTTACCGTCTTCACTCACCACCAGCCACTTAATGTGTTTTTCACGCATCATCTCTTCAGCATCGGTTAAACGCGCCTCAGGAGAGATAAAACAAGGTGAACTGTTCATTAATTGTTGCGCGGTACAGTCCGCCACACTTTGACCTGAAATCAAGAATCGACGCACATCACCATCGGTGATCACCCCCTGCAGAGAGTCCTCTTCCATGACTAACGCGAGACCGGTGCGCGTTTCTGTCATCACCATTAATGCATCTGTCAGAGAGGTTTTCAGTTGCACTAAAGGTAATTTTTCTGTGCGCATCTCATTTTTAACAAAAGTAAGCAGCCGCTTACCAATACTGCCGCCCGGATGGAAACGCGCAAAATCCATTGGACTAAAGTTTTTTTCCAAGGTTAAGGTCGAGGCTAAGGCATCACCAATCACTAAACTTAAGGTAGTGGATGTGGTCGGCGCCAAATTATTAGGACAAGTCTCTTTTTCAACACTTGCATCTAAAACAACATCGGAGTTTTGCGCTAAAGTAGAATTTAAACCGCCGGTAATAGAGATGATCTTATTACCCGAGTGCTGAATTGACGGGATGATTTTCAGCAATTCATCTGTTTCACCGCTGTATGAGATAAGTAAAAGGAGATCATCTTTAGTTACCATCCCTAAATCGCCATGAAATGCTTCGCCGGGATGCATATAAAAAGAAGGCGTTCCTAAGGAAGCAAGGGTGGCTGATACTTTTTTACCGATATGACCTGATTTGCCCATACCGCAAACAATGATTCGACCTGTACAGTTTTTCATTAATGCTAACGCTTGCAGATATTCATCACCAAGACGCAGACTGTGGGAAGTTAATGCCTGGCTCTGCACATTAAATACAGTGCGCACTTCTTTAATTAATTGGGACGTTGATAAAGTAAATTGTGTCATATACAAACCTCGGGATTATTTCTGCTAAGTTTACGCTTGTGACTGTATTTTAACAGAAAAAGTTAGTACCTATAGTGCCGTAAATAGTGCCGCAAAAAAGCGCTGAATATTCACTGTCCATATCAGCTTAAAAGCGCGGATGGTGGTATATTGCCACCAGGCTTTCTGCTTAAAGCCTTGGAATAAAATATTATATTGTCTTCATTACAAGGTTTATCAAGCTCAACGCCCAGAACTAGCGCCCATACTTTGCTGGCACCTTTTGTAATCTGCGGATAATGTTGTCTCATATCAGAACAAAGCGCTACAAACAAAAACAGCCACAATAGTGGCTGTTTTTAACAGGCTCTATCGCGCGCTTTAAGCCGTAAGGCAGTCAAACTCAACTAAAGTATCAACGTCAGCATCATAATCTACGCCGTCTATGCCAAAACCGAAAAGTTGTACAAATTCTTCTTTATATTCTTTGTAATCGGTTAAATCGAACAAATTTTCCGTGGTGATTTTCGGCCATAATTCTTTACAAGCCTGTTGCACATCATCACGCAGCTCCCAATCATCAAGACGTATACGGCGAGCTTGATCAGTTTCGGGTGCACTGCCATCTTGTTTGTAAAGTTGGGTGCTAAACAAACGATAAATCTGCTCCATACAACCTTCATGAAGGCCTTTCTCTTTCATGATTTTAAAGACCATGGAGATATACAGCGGCATAACAGGAATGGCAGAGCTGGCTTGGGTGACAACGCTTTTTTGTACCGAAACGTAAGCTTCCCCGTTAAGGGGAGCAAGCTGCGCCTGGATAGCGGTCGATGCCCTGTCCAAATCTATTTTAGCTTTACCCAATGCGCCATCCCAGTAGATTGGCCAGGTCAGCTCTGTGCCAATGTATGAGTAAGCAACGGTTTTAACGCCTTCTGCTAATACGCCCGCTTCGCCCAGCGCACTTAACCATAACTCCCAATCCTGCCCGCCCATCACTGTCACTGTATCAGCCACTTCTTCTTCTGTTGCCGGTTCAACGGTTGCCTGGATGATCACATCTTTATTGGTATCAATAGCAGTTGAAACGTAAGTTTCACCGATAGGTTTTAAGCTTGAGCGAATCACTTCTCCAGTATCGGGCAATTTACGTACCGGCGCTGCAACCGAGTAAATAATAGCATCTATTTGACCTAAGTCCTGTTTGATTAATTCAACCACTTTTGCTTTTACTTCATGGGAGAAGGCATCTCCATTAATACTTTTAGCATATAAACCATCGGCTTTTGCTTGTTTTTCAAATGCCGCGCTGTTGTACCAACCTGCAGATCCGGGTTTTTTCTCCGTTGCCGGTTTTTCAAAAAACACACCAATGGTTGACGCATCGCTGCCGTATGCCGCAGCAATGCGCGAAGACATACCGTAACCTGCTGAAGAACCAATCACTAATACACGTTTAGGACCATTGACAATTTTCCCTTGTTGTTTAGTGTATTCGATTTGTGCCTGTATATTCTTTTCGCAGCCCACGGGGTGAGTTGTGGTACAAATAAAGCCACGAATCTTGGGTTTAATGATCATAGTTTAAGCTCTTCTAAGTTAGATTTAATGTGAATTTTGCATAATATACACTGTTTTTTTAGTTGCACAAAATGGCTGCCGGTAAACACTTGAAAATACAAATTCAAAGTGTTGCATTTATTTTGCCAATAGGGGTAATTCTCCGCTTAAGCCCATTGCCTGTTTAATAAATGATTTTTTCAGTGGACTGACTTGATCCGTAACAACCAGCGCAACATCGCGAAGGGCTTTCTGCAGGGGATTATCTCCCGCAAATAATTGCTTTAACAATTCCATCGACGCAACCATTTGTGCGGCTTCCGTTTTTCGCCAACGCTCAAAATAACGGAGGTTTTGATATAAACCAATATCTTTTTCTGCCGCGATATTTTGTTCAATGCATTGCCCTAAACTGACCGCATCCAACAAACCAAGATTGACCCCCTGCCCCGCTAATGGATGAATAGTGTGCGCTGCATCGCCAATTAGAGCGATCCGGTGTTTGGCGAAGTCTCGTGCATAACGCATGCAAAGCGGAAAGCTGAAGCGCTCACTTTGTAATTCGCACAGGCCTAAACGATTATCAAAATTGCGCGATAATTGTTTATTAAAATCAGCAGCCGTTAAATTTTTTAACTGCTCAGCTCTTTCCGGTGATACCGACCAGACAATAGAGCATAGGTTTTTTTCAAAAAGAGGCAAAAAGGCGAGCGGCCCGTCGGGGGTAAAAATTTGCCGTGCACAATGTGCATGCGGCAAATCTGTTTTGACCGTCGCGACCAGCGCATGATGCTGGTAATCCCAGGAGGTTAAAGGAATAGTTGATTTTTTCCGTAACCATGAATTGGCTCCGTCAGCCCCGACCACTAACTTAGAGGTGAGGGTTTTGCCGCTGTGCAGGGTCAGCCAGGCTTCACCTTCACCAAAAACCACATCATTTAAGCTGTCCGGACTATAAAAACAGACATTCTTTTGTTTTTGTACCCTATCGAGCAAGGCCAAGCGCAGATGATCATTCTCAATGATATAACCGAGCTCCGGATGCCCTACTTGCTGGGCAGAAAATTCAATTTTACCAAAACTGTCCTTGTCCCAGACCAGCATGCTGTCGTAGGGCGTTATTCTCCCCATATCCAGCCGCTGCCAGACGTTCAAGTTTTCAAAAATATTTCGGCTGGCAAAACTAATCGCACTCACTCTATTAGCCGGCTTTGCGGGTAATATTGGCCTGTCATTGGTTTCAATCAATGCAATCGATAATGCACTGTTTGCCAGAGAAGCCGCCAAGGTCAGCCCTACCATTCCGCCGCCCACTATGGTTAAGTCGTATGATTGCATCATCTGTTTGTATCTCTACTGAATAATGGAAACTGCCCTTTCGCCTGTTTTATAATCGGGGCTGATAAATCGGGTAAATAACTCATCGCCTGTAAAGCGATATTTCGCCCCAGTATCATCGGCCAATGGGTATTATTAAAAACACGCACCACCGAATCCGTGAGGCCGATAGTATTGTTATGATCTGCCTCTCGCGCTAACCAATAACGATTGAGCATCTCAAAACCACCTATTTTTTGCGGGTCGGAAAGATCACAAATTATGACAGATAATACAAACAAATCACGCATCCCTAAATTAAATCCCTGCCCCATCACGGGGTGCAAACAATGCGCGGCATTACCAATGCAAACACCTCTATGGGTAAAAGGTTGTGCCGTTTTCAGCAATTTCAGCGGGTAACTATCCCGCTTACCCGCCGCGGTAAATACTCCTGCCCGATAGCCAAAGGCATTTTGCAGTTCGCTTAGGAAATGCTCATCATTTAATGCGCATAAACGGCTCAGATCATCACTTGCAACGGACCAGACCAGTGAGTAACTATTATCAGCTAAGGGTAACAGGGCAATCGGACCAAATTCGGTAAAACGCTCAAAGGCCTTGTTCAGGTGGGGTTTAGAACAGCGCACATTGGCGATGATCGCAGCACATTCATAATCAAAAGATTGTGAGGGGATCGAAAGCAAACGACGGGTTAAACTGTCGGCTCCATCTGCCGCAACACATAATTTAGCCGTTAATATAGTGTTATCAGCAAGGTGGCAAAGAGTCTGCTGCTGCTGTTTTTCAATTTTGGCAATGCGCGTCTCATAAAAACGCGTTAATTGCGTTAATTTATCTAATTTATGCTTAAGCGCAGCACCAATTTTATGCAGTTCGAGAACATAACCAAATGCCTGATTCTCACTGCGTAAATCTAATCTCCCGAAAGCACCACGATCCGAGATATGTATCTCTTCAATGGGCTGGGCATGCGCTTTAATATCAGCCCAAAAACCCAAGTCGGAGAGGATATCGCAGGTCCCTGCGCTGAGCGCAATACTGCGCGCATCGAAACCGGGATGAATAAATGTTTTACTGACGGATGTTGGTGGCGGGTTTTCATCGACAAGGGCAACCCTCAGCGTTGGACTGCGCTTTAATAAGGCATAAGCAAGCAGACAGCCAACAATACCTGCCCCGATAATAACAAGGTCATAATCACTATTTTTATCCATAGAGGGTTGCATTAGCCATTAATGCTTCAATTTCATTGATGCTTTTAGGGACATCTGCGCTTAACACTTCAGCGCCGCTTTGAGTTACTAAGACATCATCTTCGATGCGGATACCAATGCCTTTCCAAACGTCATCAACATTAGCATCACGGCTGATATATAAACCCGGCTCAATCGTAATGACCATACCAGCTTCGAGCAAGCGGGGATTTTCAGCTGTGCCGTATAAACCCACGTCATGCACATCTAACCCTAAATAATGACCAAGACCATGCATATAAAACTCTTTGTAAGCCTGATCCTTGATCAGTTGTTCGCTTTCTCCTTCTAAAATACCGAATTCAAGCAGACCATCAACCAGTTTTTTAACCGCACTTTTGTTAATATCAGCCAAAGCAACACCGGGATTGACTTGATTAATCGCACTCACTTGAATGTCCAACACCAGTTGATACAATTTTGCCTGATATTCAGAAAAAAGACCATTTACCGGGAAGGTTCGGGTGATATCACCCGCATAGCCTTTATATTCAGCACCGGCATCAATTAATACCAGATCACCATCATGTAACTGTCGATTATTGTCTGTGTAATGTAAAATACAGGCATTATGACCGCCGGCAACAATACTGTTATAAGCAACATGCGGCGCCCCCTGCTGAGCAAAGTCATAACGAATTTCAGCTTCTAACTGGTATTCCCACATGCCGGGATGACAAACCTGCATGGCGCGAATGTGCCCGGCAGCTGAAATTTCTGCCGCATCAGACATCAATTGAATTTCATTTTCAGATTTAATTAAACGCATTTCATGCACAATGGGCAGGCTATCAATAAACTGCCTGGGCGCAGCTTGTCCCTTGCTGCGATCTGCGCGCATCAAATTAATCACAGAGCTTAAACAACGCTCTAATTCGGGCGCGTTAAAAACCGGGTAATAAAGCACAGAAAAATCACCAATTAACCCCGGCAGCAGCTCTTCAAACTCCAGCACATCATAAGCCAGATCAAAACCAAGTTTACTCACTGCGGCGCTTTGCCCTATGCGCAGACCATGCCAAATTTCCGCGTTTTTATCTTTTTTACGATTAAATAAAACCGTTTGTTGCTCGCCGCTCTTATTGACAATCAGCAAATAAGCATCCGGTTCATTAAAACCCGTTAAATAATAAAAGTCGCTATTTTGCCGGAAAGGATATTCAGTATCTTTACTGCGTATCTGTTCTTGTCCTGCCGGAAAAATTGCCAGACTATTATTTTGCATTTTCGCAAAAAAGGAGGCTCTGCGTCGTTGAAATTCAGTCATTACCATTAACTCTTAATCCTAGTGGAGGGTTTTTGAAATGGGCGTGTTGACGTTACGTGAAAAAGTATTAAAACAGAGCATTGCGCCGACACGAAGATACTCAACAATCTCTGCAAATGCGATTTCTGAGTCTTCATCCTCCTGTTCAAAATCCAAACTGACCTGGGAAATGTCTCGAATATCACGAATCAATTCTTGGATATCAGCGGGGGCCTGATTTAATGCCTGCTGCACCATGCCAAACCCAACCAGAAAACCCTGAGCCCATTGTGACATTGCTTCAGCGCGTTCATCAAGCGGGACATCATCATCGGGCAATAACAAGTTAAAACCCAAACCATCATCGGTAAACTGATTAACAACCTGTCCATAAATAGACTCCACCAGTTTTTGCGCGTTACTCGGCAAATCCAGCCCTTCGTTAACGACATCATTAAAATGAGAACGCCAACTTTGATTATCGAGCTTAACACCACCGCAAATAAGACCGGATAAAACGCCGTGCGTTTCAGATGCATTGGTAAACAGTTCTGCAGCTTCCAAGGTTTGCGTTATTTTGTTAAAACTTGGTAGTGGTTCATTACTCATTCGTTTTACTCACCAATTAAATAAAATATGAAAGCTTAATACTAACATCCTGTCGTTTTTGTCGCTAGTAACTACTTGAAACTTGATAACATGCTAGCTATAGTTCGTAACTTATTACGTTATTTTCGAGCTTGCCAACACCATAGCGCCAAGCTTATTTTAAATTTACATTTCGCAGGTTGATTATGGCACATATTGATATATCTATTTTAGGACAACAATACAAAATAGCATGCCCAGAAGGGGAGGAGTTAACCCTGCACAACAGCGTAGATCAATTTAACGAAAAAATTAGAAGCATAAAAAGTGGCGCACGAACTTTACGTAATGAACAAGTCATTGTGTTGGCGGCATTGAATTTATGCCATGAACTAAATGTGGAAAAAATAAAACATGAAGAACACACAGAAACACTTGATCAACGTATTCAAAAAATGAATGACTCAATTGACCTGCTCTTAACAAAAGACAGCAAATAAAACGGACATTGACACAAGCATGCTGATTTTTAAACACTTAAATCACCTGTTCAAAAAATATATGACAAGTTTGAAACAATGTCGAAATTCTTTAGAAAAACCCTTTCCAAATACTAAGAAATGACGTAAAGTTATTTTAGCCCTCGGATATCCGCTCTTCTTGACTACGTCTCTGAGCCGATAAGTATTATCCCGGTGACTTGGCTTGAATGCTATTGTGCAAGCTCGGCTCGTATCGAGAAGCCTACGGCAAACACTAAGACACCTACCTTGACCTTCGGGTTCAGGTCAACAGTCAATAACGATATCCTTGGGTTACTCATATTTTTCTTCTGCAAAAACTCAGAAACATCCATGCCTTGACCTAC
The DNA here is from genome assembly GCA_036554425.1 of Psychromonas sp. GTDB lineage: Bacteria > Pseudomonadota > Gammaproteobacteria > Enterobacterales > Psychromonadaceae > Psychromonas. The sequence goes on along the minus strand of DATBNI010000561.1, from coordinate 724 downwards.
GGGTTCAGAGCAACAGTCAATAACAAATGCCTTGAGTACTTTTATTTTTCTTCTGCAAAAACTCAGAAACATCCATGCCTTGACCTACGGGTTCAGGTCAACAGTCAATAACGATATCCTTGGGTTACTTTCCATCTTTTTATTCTGCTAAAACTCAGAAATATCTTTCCTTTGACCTTAGGGTTCAGAGCAACAGTCAATAACGATATCATTGAACCACTCCCCTTTTTATTATGTAAAAACGCAGACCTTGTTCACTTACTAATACTGCTGTTTTAAATTCACTGTGGCAGGTTTTGCACTGATATATAGTATTCACCTCCATCAAAAAAATTTACTAACTAAAATCCTCCCAGGTATTTTCTGGTGATTAATGTGAAAATGCAGACAGGTATATAAATCAGGGAAAATATTAACGTTTGGCGCTTCTAATATGCGAGAGAATGAAATAAAGTGCTGTTCTTACATTATCAACAAACTAATCCCGCTCAGGCGTAGACAAGGCAAGCAGACAGAGTCGTAACAGGTACTCAAATCAGCTAGGTATTCCAGCTGTTATTCAGTGCTTATTACGATCTAAATAGCCGGCCGTTGAAGGATATAAAATGAAATTCAGTTTCAATATGGAAGATGTCAGTCAGGTGTTTGTCGGCGCTTTTGCCCTGGCAGTTCCAATCTCTTTCTCTGAAGAAGCGTGGCGATTGGGTGAAACCTTACCTTTCCA
>DATBNI010000627.1:0-6106 GCA_036554425.1 Psychromonas sp. | reverse complement strand
TGAATCGACCCTTGAATTTGTTCAGCACAATGACGATCTTGACCTGATCCTATTAGATCTGAATATGCCCGGCATGTCCGGTCTGCAGGGATTATTAGCACTGCGTAATGAATGCCCGACAATACCCGTGGTGATTATTTCGGCAGAACGGGATAAAAAGACAATATTACAGACACTCTCCTACGGTGCAGTGGGCTTTATTGCTAAATCTTCTTCTAAAGAGTGCATTGTTGAAGCGCTTGAAAGTGTTTTTGCGGGTAATGTCTGCCTGCCGGCTGATATCATGCGGTTACCCGAAGGCCAAAAATCTAAGAGTGATTTTGTTGTTTTACCGGAAAAAATCGCATCGCTGACACGCAGGGAACTGATGGTACTGAAAAACCTTTCCCAGGGAGAAGCAAATAAACAGATTGCTTATAATCTGCATATTTCAGAGGCAACGGTTAAAAGCCATGTTTCTTCAATTCTGAAAAAACTGGGCGCTTCCAACCGCGTTAAAGTTGTGCTCGGCTGCGCTGATATTGATTTTAATCAGCACCTTTAATAAAAGGCGATAAGGCCGAAAGCTAAAAGCTGAAGACTGACAGCTATTTCTTATTTAATAAATACAGCATTGATGTTTTCAATTTTATCGCTTTGACAGGTTTATGTAATAACAATAAACCCTGCGCTTTAATTTCTTTTTGTAATGATTTGTTGTAATTGGCGGTGATCATTAACACCGGTAACGGCTCTGTGCGCAGGTGATTGACCTGCTCTGCGACGTCCAGGCCGTTAATGCCATCATCGAGATGATAATCGACAATTAAAATATCCGCGTGGCCATTTTGAATATCCACCAGCTCCTGTAAATCTGCAAAGCTTGCCGCGGTGATGATTGAGCATCCCCAGGTTTCGAGCAGCTGTTTCATCGCCAAGCAAATATTAAAATCGTTATCTACCAGCCAGACTGTGCGACCGGCTAACTCGGCATGGGTTAATGTCTGGTTAAGCACAGCCGCCGGCTCGGGTGAATCAGTCGTATCAACCAGAGGCACTGTGACTGAAAACAGCGAACCTTTTCCGAGTGTTGAAGATACCTTAACCGGATGTTCAAGTACTTTGGATAATTTATCAACTATTGCCAATCCCAGACCCAAACCGTTGGTGAATGCGCTGCGTGATGATTTCAGACGTTTAAATTCTTTGAATATTTCGCTCAGCTGATCCTGTTCGATACCTGATCCGTTGTCCCATACCTGGATGCAGAGTTTATTACCTGCACGCCGGCAGCCGAGTAATACTTTGCCTTTGTCGGTATATCTGAAGGCATTGGACAAAAAATTACGCAGTATGCGTGCTAATAAAAAACTGTCGCTGTGCACCAGGCTGCCACAGCTGACGTAGCGTAACTGCACACCGTAAAGGCCGCTTTGCTGCTGGTACTCCCTGGCTAAGTTATCCAGTAAATCGGAAAGCTTAAAGCTGCATTTATCCGCTCTCACCACACCCGCATCTAATTTTGAAATATCAACCAGTGTGCAGATCAGGTTTTCTAAATCATCAAGCGAGCTGCTGACCGAGTGAATTAAAGGGGCTAAATGATCATCAAGCCTGCTCTCTGCTATTGAGCTGGTGAACAACTGTGCGGCATTAAGCGGTTGCAGTAAATCGTGACTGACGGCCGCCAGAAATTTCGTTTTGGAAAAATTAGCTTGTTCAGCTTCTCTGGTTGCTGCCTGTAAATCAGTTTGTGCCTGACGGCGTTCTTCAACTTCATCGAGCAGTTTCTGGTTTAGGCTCTGCAGCTGCGAAGTGCGCTCAACGACCCTTATTTCCAGCTGATCATGGGCTTTCTGCAGGGCTAAGGCATTTATCCTGCGCGCGGTAATGTTGCGAATTAAAACAAAGAAACCCAGTACAATGCCGTTGCCGTCAAGGTTGGGGACATAGGATTTGAGCAGATAATTAGGCTCACCAACGCGGTTTAGTTCTCTGCTTTCAAAAATGACACTTTCACCGTTTAAGGCGCGTTTCACAAAGGGTTGGATCTGCTTATAATTAGGACTTTTATCCAGCACTGAAATATCAAGCCCTCGGGACGTGCTGCCGTACCAGTCAATATAAACCTGATTGGTAAATTCAAACTTAAGATCGGCGCCGATATAAGCTATCATCGCCGGTACGTTATCTGTGATCAGGCGCAGGCGGCGCTCATTTTCCTGCAGAGATTGCTGATAGCGATGGCGCTCGGTAATATCGGTGTAGGTTATGATTGTTTTTCCGTCACTAAGCCGGTGAACTCTTATCTCCACTACCGTCCCGCCGCTTAAGGTCTGCACATAAGAGTCACTGCCCAGGCGCGGATGTGTGGGCAGTTCCAGCTCGGTCAAGGTCTGCAGATCCGGCAAGCTTGGATTCGCGCGCAGCTGCGGCTCAGCTAACTGACTGAGCTGTACAAAACGGCTGTTCCAGACTTCAATCCGCTGATCACTGCTGAGCATCACCACGCCCTGAGATAAATTATCCACCAGATTATGCAGCTGCACCGATTTTTTCGCCATTGCCTGTTCGTAACGCACCGTTTCTGCTTCTTTTAATGCGCTGATATCCGTATAGAGCAAAACCCTTCCGCCTTCGATAGTACGGCGTTCGTTAAGCTGAAACCAGCGCCCGTCGGGTAACTGATAAACTGGTTTTAGCAGTTCCCTGTCATCATTAGTCTTGTTTTTGTGATGTTTTTTTTCGGTCAGCGCTTTAAGGTCAAGCACGGTTTCCGAGGGCAGATTAGATGACTGCAGAAAGGCTTCAAAATTGCTGTTCTGAAGAATAATTCGTCCGTCACAGTCTAATAAAACGAAGGCTTCGGAAATGCTTTCTATGGCATCGGTAAAGCGCTGTTGAAATGTTTTTAATTGACGGTTGCGGCGTTCCAGCTGCGCCAGTGTTTCACCCAGCGTCTGGGTTTTCTCCCTGACCTGTTCGGCTAAATGTATTGAATGTTCAAAAGCGGCATAGGGTGCCGACTGGTTGCCGCCTTCTTCAACGCGCTGCATCAGTGCCTTGTTAATTTTCAGAAGTTTGGCGTTGCTGCGTTTCAGCCGTTTATTTTCTTCGCTTAACAGCATCTCATCCATCAATGCCTCCCGCGATGTAAACACCGGTAAAGGTTTGATTAAGGTGAATGCCGTGAATATGTTCACCATAGGTATTAAAGCCGGCTATTTTGTATTCACTGTTTAATGCCTGTACCTGAGTGTTTAAATTTTTATGCTCAATTTCCAGGCGTCTTAGCACACAGTCACAGGCAAGTACCAGTTCAGGTTTGCCGTAACGCCCGGAAAGATCCACCAGCTTAGCGGATAAGGAATGCAGAATATCGTCCATCTCTACGGCCGTCAGCACAATGCCGAGGTCAACGGCGCAGTAAAAGGTTAAGCTCAAATCGGCTTCATTCACCTTCTGAATCGAGCGGATATAATACTGGCCGCCCACTTTTACTGCCAGCGGATTAAGCGAAAAAACAGTAGGACAGAGATCCTTAACCTCAAGGTTTAATAAGCGCGCGTATTCCAGTGCGGCTGGCTCTGCATTAAGTTCGTAGACGGTGCGGCTCTGCGCATCAACTGCTGTTACTACTAACTTTTCTGTGGGTCGCTTTATATGATGACAGTTGAATACTTCAAAGGGGCAGAGGGTACTGACCATAATAACAACGGCAGCCTGCTGAAAAAACTGACCGTCGTAATAGACATAGGTATTGCAGAGATTATCATCACCTCCTGCCGAGCCGCCAAAGTGCGGAATGCCGGCTGCCGCCGAGTTTAAAGCCGCTAAAAAATGCTCTTCTTCAAAAGACAGGCCGTCCAGTAAAGTCAGTAAAAAGGTATTGTTTTTAATGGTGGTTAATTTTTTTGAGGCGCACTGTTCACTGAGTCTGTTAATGGTTTTTTGTGCATCAAGCAGATCAAACCCGGCCATCGACTCAATTAACTCTGCACTGATAGAAAAATAATTTGCTGAGAATCCGATAGCGACAATGGAATGTTCCTGCTCACCAGCGCAGCTTATCTCACCTGCTGTGGTGCAGCCGACAACTTTGATGTTGCAAAACAAAGCCTGCATCGACAACGCTAAAGCGGGTAATGAATAGACTGAAGAGCAGTAAAAGAGAATAAAACCAATATCGTCATGATTGAGCTGCCGATGTATCTCTTCACTGGCCAGTTGCGGGGAGCTTAAGCTGCTCAGCGCAGTGATGGTTTTAATTCTAGTCATGCTTGGTCCCGGTTTTTAAATAAAGGCTTCTAAAAGGAAAATTTTAAAATATTGTGGCAAAACTATAGCAAATATGCGACATGGGAAACGAGACTGAGGAAGGATTTTAAGGCGATAGGGCGTGAAGGCGTGAAAAGCGAGAAGGCCTTCCGGCTTTACAGCTTTCAGACCTTCCGGCTTTATAATGGCTCTTAGTTAAAAGAAACCAAGCGGTTTTGTGCTGTAGCTGACGAGTAGGTTTTTAGTCTGCTGATAATGATCCAGCATCATCTTATGCGTTTCACGACCGATGCCGGATTTTTTATATCCACCGAAAGCCGAATGCGCCGGGTATAAATGGTAACAGTTAGTCCAGACCCGTCCGGCCTGAATGCCGCGCCCCATTCGATGTGCGAGGTTGGCATCCCGCGTCCAAACCCCTGCGCCTAAACCGAAATCACTGTCGTTGGCAATTTCCAGGGCGTCGGCTTCATCTTTAAAGGTTGTTACCGCGATAACAGGTCCGAAGATCTCTTCCTGGAAAATCCGCATGGAATTATCACCCTGCATTATTGTCGGCTGAATGTAAAAACCGCTCTTGAGTTCGCCATCAAGGACCTCTTTATCTCCGCCGGTCAGTACTTTAGCACCTTCTGTTACGCCTATATGAAGATAACTCATGATTTTATCAAACTGCTGTGCCGATGTCTGAGCACCCACCATAGTGGTGCTGTCCAGTGGATTTCCGCGGACAATATTTTTCGCTTTTTCGATGACTTTTTCCATAAACTTGTCGAAAATACTTTCCTGAACCAAGGCGCGGGAAGGACAGGTACAGACTTCTCCCTGGTTGAAGAATCCCAGCGCAAAACCCTCAGCACATTTATCCAGATAATCATCCTCATGCTGGGTGATATCACTGAAAAATATATTCGCACATTTACCACCAAGCTCAACGGTAGAGGGGATCATATTCTCCGCCGCACATTTTAAGATATGCTCGCCAACGGGTGTTGAACCTGTAAAGGCGATTTTACCAATACGTTTACTGGTGGCTAAGGCTTCGCCGGCTTCTTTACCGTAGCCGTTAACGACATTTAACACACCGGCCGGCAGCAGATCGGCAATTAATTCCATCAGCACCAAAATACTGGCGGGCGTCTGCTCGGCAGGTTTCAGAACAACACAGTTACCGGCAGCCAAGGCAGGTGCCAGTTTCCAACAAGCCATTAATATCGGGAAATTCCATGGAATAATCTGTCCGACAACCCCGATAGGTTCGTGAAAATGATAAGCAACAGTGTCGGTATCTATCTGTGACAAGGTACCTTCCTGGGCGCGGATACAGCCGGCATAATAGCGGAAGTGATCTGAACTTAAAGGCAGGTCGGCCGCCAGTGTTTCACGAACAGGTTTACCGTTATCCCAGGTTTCGGCAACGGCAAGAAGCTCGAGATTGGCATCAATACGATCCGCTATTTTCAGTAAGACATTGGCACGATCCTGCACCGAAGTACTTCCCCAGGCATCTTTGGCTGCATGTGCAGCATCAATTGCTAATTCGACATCTTCAGCGCTTGAACGCGGAATCTGGCAGATGATTTCGCCGGTAACCGGTGTCGTATTATTAAAATAATTACCTTTAACCGGGGCAACCCATTGTCCGCCGATAAAGTTTTCATATTTTTCTTTAAATGTAACGACCGAACCTTCACTGCCTGGATTTGCATAGATCATAATAACCTCTTATATATTGTCGGCCGATAGATTATATCTGCCTTGTTATTTATTGAAGTAGGATGTGTTTGACGAGAGTTATAATAGCGCTATTAAGGACGATCCCGCCATGCGCCATCGGCATGAAAAAACT
>DATBNI010000536.1:0-4660 GCA_036554425.1 Psychromonas sp. | reverse complement strand
TACGGGTAAGGTTAACCCCTGATATTCGGGGCAAAGCGTAATCAGTCGACCTTGCTGCAAAGCCTGCTCCACTAAAAAATCAGGTTGATAAATCACGCCACCACCCGATTCCGCTACCGCAACGCAGGTTTCGCCGTTATTGCAATGCATCCAAGCTTTAGTTCGAACTGTCATATCTCCCTCTGGTCCGCTAAAACTCCAGTCATTGCCACTCCCCCAATAACTATAGGCAATCACTTTGTGTCCGGACAGTTCAGAAGGGTCTGCAGGTAAACCAGCCCTGCTAATGTAATCAGGTGCAGCACAAAGCTGCATCTTCAACTGATGCAAAGGCCGGCAGATTAGGCTAGAACTGACAGGGCGGCCGATCCGCACGGCCAAATCAAAGCCCTCTTCTACCATATCGGTTAAACGATCAGTTAACACGACATCCAGCTCTATAGCGGGGTTCTGCTGTTTAAAACTAGCCCACAACGGCGCTAAAAAGCGAATGCCGTAACTGACAGGCACATTTAACCGCAACCGCCCACCAATCTGGCTAGCTTGTGCACTCAGCTCAGCCTCTGCTTCAGCCAGCTGCTGCAAAATATCGCTGCAACGCTCCGCAAAACGCTCTCCCTCTACGGTCAAACTCAGACGCCGCGTAGTCCTGTGCAGTAATCTGACACCTAAGCGCTGCTCTAATTGCATCACCCATCTGGATAAGGCGGTAGTCGAAACCCCTGATTTCTCTGCGGCGGCAACAAAACTCCCTGTTTCCGTCACCGCTAAAAATGCTTTCATTTCGTTAACTTGAGACATTATCCCACCTTTCGGGATAGTAAATGCTAATTTAGCTAATTTATCACCAGATGACAGTTAAGTATAGTGCAGGCATAAAATTGGTCATGAAGGAATACAGATTATGCTACCTGTTGTTTTTGTTTCTCACGGAGCCCCAAGCTTTGCTCTGGAGCCAGGTGTTGCAGGCCCAGCTTTAACTACCTTTGGTAACACTCTGCCAAAACCTGAAACAATTATAGTGTTGTCGCCCCATTGGCAAAGTCAGGGTTTGTGGATAAGTAGCACAGAAACACCTGAGACCATCTATGATTTCTCCGGTTTTCCCTCTGCGCTATACCAGTTGCAGTATCCCGTTGCCGGAAAACCAGACATCGCAGCAAAGTTACAGCAGCATTTGCAGCAACAAGGTTTCAGCGTTGGGCTCAATCCGCAACGAGGTTTAGATCATGGTGCTTGGGTACCACTGCGCTATATGTTTCCAAATTCTGATGTTCCAGTGATCCAGTTATCGCTGCCAGTTCGCTGGTCCAGCCGTCAGATTTACCAGCTAGGTCAGGCGCTAAGTGATTTTGCACCCTATCAGGTCTTGTTCATCGGCTCCGGCAGTCTGACACACAATCTTTATGAATTTAGCGCTTACGCTGACAAACCGGCCGCGGCTTACGCTGCAGAGTTCAGTAACTGGATTGCCAACCAACTGACCAATGGTGAAACGCTACAGGTGGTAGATGCGCTAGAGCTGGCACCGCATGCCAGAAGAGCTCACCCAACAGATGAACATTTTCTGCCGCTGAGTTTTGTATTGGGTATTGCCGGTAATGACAGTGTAGTGCATTCACTAGTCAGAGAAATTCGTCACGGTGTATTAAGTATGGATGCTTATGTCTTTGATCGTTCAGGCCAAGAGGTGTAAGACATGCCCAAACACATTCCAACCTGGAAACTCTGGTTGCTTCGTTGGATGGCGCTTTATCCAACCTTACTGCTAGTGTATTTACTGCTGCAGCAGCCGCTGGAATTATTGACTTTGCCACTGCGGGTAATGGTTACCTCCTGTATTGGCACTCTGGCGTTAAGCTTTTTCTGGATGCCACTACTGACCCGAATCTTTACTCAATGGCTGCATAATTCAGCCCCAAAACCAACACAGGATAACCTATGACAGATTTAATAATTCAATCTCCAGTAGAGTTTAAGCAGTTGGTGCTGTTGTTACATGGGGTAGGTTCGTCACCCGTCCATTTAAAGCCGCTAGGACAAGCAATTGCCGAAAAAAATCCGCATGCGTTGATTGTCGCTGTTGCTGCGCCATTTGTTGATGAACGGGGGTTATCACAATGGTTTTCTGTGGCAGGCGTTACAGAACAAAACCGGCCAGAACGAGTCGCTGCAGGATTGCCTACTTTTTTCCAGCGTCTAGCCCCTTGGCTACAACAAGCGAGAGAAGCCGCTACTACTCCAATATTATTTGGTTTTTCTCAGGGCGGAATTATGCTGTTGGAGGCGGCCAAAACCACAGAACTACGAGATTGCAGTATCTTAGTCTGCGCCACCCGCTTTGCCAGCTTGCCGGATAAGGCTTTGTCGATAAGGAAACTGAGCTGGATGCATGGTCAGCTTGATCCGTTATTTCCACCTGAACTGGCATTGCAGGCAAAATTGCACTTAGAGCAACATGGGCAGAATATTCAGCTACAACTTTTTGCCAGAATGCAACATGAGCTACCCGCTCAGGCTGCAGTGGATTGGATTACCTCTTTATCTGAGCGATAAGAATGAAAAAGAGTCATGCAGAATTGTAGCTAAACATTTAGGTTTATCAGCAATAAGACAAAAAAGTGAAGCATAATGATAAACCCGATGATTTAACTCTAACTTCAACTTGAAAAGGTGTATTGTTTTACCGTAGAAGGGGTCTAGGATTGAATATCTTGTATCTCCAAGTTGATATTTTACTAACTGGCTTATTTCGCTATCTATTTATTAGGTCCAAGTTGAATAGGCCGAAGTCTATTTATGTGAAAAAAGATATAGGGATCTCAAATGTCTTCAGCAGTAACCAACTCATCTATCGAAGCAAAACAAAGTATTCGTCGGCTGACAGTTCCTCTTTTTCGTGCTCGTAAGCAGACTGAGCCGATCGTGATGCTAACAGCTTATACTGCAAGAATGGCAGAAATACTGGATGTTCACTGTGATGCACTGTTGGTAGGGGATAGTTTAGCCCAAGCTATCTATGGTTTACCCTCAACAGTACCTGTCACTCTGGAGATGATGATCGCACATGGGCAGGCCGTGATGCGCGGCTCTAAAAAATCACTGGTCGTTATTGATATGCCCTTTGGCAGTTATGAGGCTAGTCCAGAGCAAGCTTTTCTTTCTGCATCTCGAATTTTAAAAGAAACAGGTGCGGATGCCGTAAAACTTGAAGGAGGAACAGTGATGGCGCCAACAGTTACATTTCTGACGGCCAGAGGTATTCCTGTCATGGGGCATATAGGACTAACACCTCAAGCTGTTAATGTTCTCGGAGGGTATGCAGTCCGAGGAAAAGATGATGCTGAACGTGCACGTATTTTAGCTGATGCTAAAGCAATCGAAAAAGCAGGTGCCTTTTCAATTGTCATAGAGGGCGTGATTGAGTCACTTGCAATCGAAATAACACAATCTATTGATTGTCCAACAATAGGTATTGGTGGTTCAAACCAATGTGATGGGCAAATTTTGGTTGTTGATGACATGCTCGGCATGTTTGATCGCACAGCTAAATTCGTAAGAAAATTTGAACTGCTATCCGAAATAATTAATACCGCGATATCGTCTTATGCTGTTGCTGTTAAATCGAGAACATTTCCTGGGCCAGAAAATACATATAAATAATGCCTATATGTGACACTGTCCAACTAGGAAAAGAACAATGAGTTTTATCTGATATTTATTTTAATGAACTGATAGTACAATTTTAAATAGTGCTGGAAACATTAACGATATACTTCAAAATGACTAGCTAATTTGAGACCAAAGTGCACTTTAATAGTTATTAAAGTGCATTATCTTTTCGGATCAGTGCTATGTGAAACATGACTGATTTAGCTTGAGCCTCGAATGTCTAAATTAGTAGTCAAAAATACTAAATGGCAATACGCTTAATTATATTCGAAACCGATTTTGATGGATAAACAGGTGATAATGTCATTAATATTGAACTTGTTTTAATAGGGGTTGATATGACTAACTCTTTTAAACTGATTTTATATTCATTTATGTCTTCTACACTTGTCATATTTGTAACATGATTCTTGATTAAATATCCTGAGCAAGGCGAATATAAATAAACATGACCACATTCTTGAAGATTTCCCTCCTCTTTTTCCATTAGAATTAATACACCTAAGCAATCGCCTTTTCTAATATAGCTACCTTCTTCCATAATTGTTGGGTTATAAGGGGAGTTATAGGAAAGTTTTCCGCATTTATAATCATCAATATTATAAGGTTCTACATTAGAAAATAGTTCTATTTGATCGATGATGAATGGTATGGGTTTAGAGAAAAGAGGTGCTGAGTGCATTTGAATACATGCTGATATTAATATGTCAAAGCATTCCTCTTCGATCGACTTTTCAATTAACTTATCAATATCTAATACTTTAACTTGTGCTTCTTTCTCTTGTTTTTCTTCTTCTAATATTTTGTTTCGTTCAGTTTTTTCAGCAGCTTGTAAGTATTTATAAAATGTTAAATCTTCAACTAAATTCATCACAACATCAAAAAAAGCGATCTCACGATTTAAATCTCGTTGGCACTGATTCACTATGTACTTAGTTGTTAATGCTAATGCAGCCTCACACCTTGAAACATTCGGAGCGAATAGTTC
>DATBNI010000530.1:0-2161 GCA_036554425.1 Psychromonas sp. | reverse complement strand
CGGAAATAGTCATTTTAGAAATATTAAAATTTTCAATTGCACGTAAGGTGTGAATGCCATAATAGGCATCAATAGGGACATGACGCTCCCCGAGAAGATCCTGCTCAAGACGCGTTTTAGATTGCACTGATTTGGAAATATTATGCATAATTTAATCCTAGGAATTTATTGTTTTACACACAGAAAAAGTAATGAACTTAGCATTTAAGTAAGGGATATTTATCCCTTCATATACCTTGTCCAGATGTTCACCTTAAACAACCAAAGCATCCAATAGTAGTAACTTCGTCACGCTTTTTGATCAAAAAAATAATAAATTTATCCTATAAAATTCAAATGGTTACAGGGTTGTTAATTTAGTGAACAAGTTGTTATTTAAAACGCGTTAAATAACAAAAATCATTCCCTATAATCAAACCATGCCTCAATCAGGGGATAAAAATATAGTTGGGATTTACGATTTGGCGCAGGGCTGTTAGCTGATCCTAGATTGAATCAAAAATAGGACAGTTATAGATAGTAAACAGCAGTTAATCTCTGCTGCTTATAGCTGATGAATTAATGAAGTGAGCATTTTTGCAGGAAAAATTTCCACTAACAGGGGGGGAGTTAGGTAGGAGCGTCATGCTCACTTCACAAAATATTAGGGAACTATTTTGAACAGTTGTAGCCCCCGAGGAAGTGCTTAAAAACAGGATGTTTTGCCTAAAATATGTAGCGCAGACAGGTTAGTTTTAAGCAGGAAATGCGCTCACTTTATTGGTTCATTTGCGATGAGTTAGGAGCAGGTCTTCAACTTCAATACCTGAATCTGAGCCGCTTGCTGATTTCTACATTTTCGGACGGTCTGTCTATATAAAATCGTAACCTAGAGTTTTTATGAAATAGATTTTACTTTAACTTTATTATTGTTGTCTCTGCTTTTTTTAATTAATTCATTATCGGCAACATGCTTTAGCGATTTTGCCAAGCGGTCATAAAGCACAACATTAACGGTCGCCGCGAGGTTCATGCAACCGATAGTCGGGATATAAACAACAGCGTCAGCCTGATTGACTACGGATTGTTTAATGGTGCTATCTTCAGGACCAAAAATATATAAGGCTTTTTCAGGATGTATAAAATTAGGCAGGGGAGTTGCCCCTTCAATCAGGTCAATACAAACCACTTTAATACCATTATTTGAATAATTAAGAGATAAATTATCAAGTAAATCCGGCTCGCCCCTTAAAGGGATAGTCGCGCTGATATTTTTAGTATCTGTCTTAAGTTTCATGGCGCGATCATAGCGATTGCCGGTATATAAAACACCATCAACCGCATAACATCCGGCCGCGCGCATCACAGCACCCACATTTGTCGGGCTTTTAGGGTTAATTAAAGCAATTAAAACGTTATTTTCTGCCATCTGATTTCTCGTACAAAGCATAATATAAACAATACCACTTGAAAAAGCGATTCAGTATTTCGCCCAAGGGCCGGGATTAACATAAGCAGAAAGATTATTCTTTATTCAGGGGCAATGCGCGGTTAGCTTCCATTTAAAACGTCCTATCTGCAAAGGACGATTGACCATGCTGCTGAATGCAACTTCTTAAATCACTCTGGTTATATTATTAGATTGTTATTTTACTAACATTTTCAGCACGCATTTATAATGTTTCAATATCAACCAATGCTTCAGTGAATTCCGATAAATCTATTTCTAAATCATTGTCTTCGCCAAGCCAGTTAATGCCAACAATCACATTATCTTCAAGCAGATCATCTATCCAAAACTCAAGCCAATCAGCGAGTGAAATGGCTGCCGGAACATAATCTTGCCACTCTTCAGTACAGTGCGGTAAAGCCAGTTCAGCACTTGACCACAATGGCATAACTTCGGTCTTTTCATAGTTAAGGGAGTCAACTACAACCCAATCCTCACTTTCTTTATCCTGCAGCGCCCATAATATTTGAGTTGGTTTAACATCAGCAATAAATGCCACTAGCGCTTGATTATTGTCAGCCATGATTTTTCTCATCTAAGTTTATTTAAGGATAACAGTATACTGTTATATGGCTGAATTAACAGCATGGGAAAGTGCAAATTATTAACAACGGGTTTTGTTTTTGTAAGGTTAAAAAAAATTTATCCCTGTGCATTTTTTAAATCTTCCGA
>DATBNI010000528.1:0-4194 GCA_036554425.1 Psychromonas sp. | reverse complement strand
ACCTGAATATTACTCAGGTTTATTAGGACAAGAAGCTACCGATAAGCTAAGAAAACGCGCAACTGGCACAGGTATTGCCAATGCTCTATTAGCGTTAGTAGCACAACCACGTAATCAAGGCTATGGCTCGGCTTTACCTTACATCGGCAAGGCTTTAATGGCAGGGCAACAAGCAGGACAAAATGTTATTCAAGGTGGCTTGCGCGAATTTGATGTTCAGCAACGATTAGCTGAAATGAAGCGTCAGCAAGAGCAAAGAGAAGCACAACGTCAATTTGCTAGTAATTTGCCTCCAAATATTCGTGATGCTGCTACTGCATATCCTGAAATTGCTAGTAAATATGCTGAAAATATGGTAATGCCAAAACAAAGAGAAACATTTGTTGCTCCTGATGGTTCTATTAGATTTAAAGATACTGGAGAAGTCGCAAGACAAGAAAATGTTTTAGCCCCACAAGGATTTAAAACAATTGAAGTGCAAGAAGGTAGAAATAAAGTTACTTATCAAGTAAATCCAGATGGAACTAGAACTAAAATAGCAACTGGGGCAATGGATGCGCCACAAAAAGGAACATCTCCATCTTATAAAACTGAAACGGATGCAAGTGGCAATTTAGTTTATATCCCAAACGTTCCCGGCTTGCCAGTTTTAGACCAAAGAGGACTCCCAACAACTTACACTCCAAAAGCAACAGAGCCAAAAGTTACTGATGCTCAAAATTTGGCAGCTGGATTTTATGACAGAATGAAATCTGCAAGTGAAATAATAGATTCTTTAGACGCGAGCGCATCAAGACCTGAAAAACTTGCTGAAAGTTTAAGAGCAATTCCTTTTGTTGGAGATGTGGCGGCAAGAAGCACAGAATCTCCAGCTAGACAGCAATACAGACAAGCGCAAGCAAACTGGGTAAGAGCAAATCTTAGAAAAGAATCTGGAGCTGTTATTGGCGAACAAGAAATGGCAGATGAAATTGCAACTTATTTCCCTCAAATAGGAGATTCTGCATCAGTTATTGAGCAAAAAAGATTAGCTAGACAAGTTACAGAAGAAGCAATGAAAAGAAATGCTGGTGGCGCTTTAAATGAAACAACAACCAATAACTCAACAAATAATTTTAATTTAAACAATATTGCAATTGAACCAAGAGTATCACAAAAACCACGTTTAAAATATAATATGGCAACTGGGAGATTTGAATAATGCCAAAAATTAGAATGATAGAAAATGTAGGTGAAGTTGAATTTCCAGACGAAATGTCTGACCAAGAAATAGATTTTGCTATTATTAGAAATCAAGCTGCTGATGTTCAATCAATGGTAAATGCGCCTCAGCCAACACAGCAACCAAGCATGACTGAATTAATGCAGCAAAGTGGTTACGGAAATGTTGCAGACTTTGACCCTTATGGTGGCTCTGTTAATAAATTTGCTCTTGGTGTTGGTAAGGGCATTGTTGATACAAGCAGAGGGATTGGACAAAGGCTAGGCATGGTTTCAGAAAGCGACATTGCTAAAGCTAGGGAATTAGATAAGCCATTATTAGAAAGCACGGCAGCACAAGCTGGAAATATTGCAGGTTCTATTTTGCCAGCCTTGCCTACTGCATTTATTCCGGGCGCTAATACTTATTTAGGTTCTTCATTAATTGGCGGTGGTTTAGGCTTTGCACAGCCAACAACAAGTGATGATTCAATAACAGCTAACACAATACTAGGAACAATTGGTGGCGCTGCTGGTAAAACAGTTGGTGATTTAGTTGGCTCTGGCATATCAAAAGCTACATCAGTGGCTAAAACAATTCCTGAAAGATTAAGAAGTATAAGTCAGACAGGACAAATTCCATTAGCGCAACAAAAAGCCCAACAAGTATTGCAAACGTCTGGTATTAATTTAAATGATTTGTCTGAAAGCGTTAGAAATTCTATTTTACAAGACACACAAGAAGCATTAAAGATACAACCAAATTTATCAAAAGACGCATTAAATAGATTGCTTGATTATAGAATAACTGGCGCAACACCAAGAAAGGCGCAACTTACTCTTGACCCAACAGATGTTACTAGACAAACTAATTTAGAAAAATTAGCTGTAAATACTGCTGGAGAATTTAAAAGCATATCTAATCAAAACAACTCTGTTTTATTACAAAATTTAGATGAATTGGGCGCGGCAAATTCAACTGGAGAATTATTTGATGCTGGAAATAATGTTTTAAATTCTGCATCTAATTATTTGCAAGGAAGGAAAAGTGCTGTTACTAATTTATATGATGTTGCACAGGGGCTTGGTGGTAGAGATGTTTTGTATAATACTCCTGCTTTTACTCAAAAAGTAAGCAAAAATTTAGATTCTCAATTAAAAAATGCTTTTTTACCTACTGAAATTAAAACAATTGTTAATGATGTTGCTCAAGGTAAAATACCTTTAAACATACAAGTTGCAGAACAATTAAAAACAATATTATCAAGCGCAAGCAGAGCGGCTAAACAATCAGGAAATGGAAATGCTGTATCAGCTATAAAAATAGTTAGAGATGCTCTTGAAGAGACCCCTTTAGTCGGTGGTGTTGGTGATGATGTTTTGCAAGCGTTTAATGCTGCAAGAAAAGAAGCATTTAATCTTAAAAAATTGCAAGAAAACGCGCCAATACTAAAAGCTATTGATGATGGGGTTGAGCCAGACAAGATTTTTGATAAGTATATTGTTAGGTCAAATTTAAGTGAGTTTAAAAACACATTAGACGTTTTAGATGACCAAGCAAAACAACAATTAAAAAATGATATTGTTGCTTATATTAAATCCAAATCAACAGCAGGTAATTTAGATAACACAACAGCAAAAATAAGCTCTTCTGCTATAGATAAAGCGTTTGGCAAAAATGGATTAATTACTAACAAAAAATTAGAGCTGCTGTTTAATAAAGATGAAATTGCAAGATTAAACGCAATAAAAAATGTTATTAAATACGAAACTACGCAGCCAGTAGGAAGCGCTGTTAATAATTCTAATACAGCATCAGCTTTATATTCTGCATTAGATAGAGTTGCTAAAAGACTTCCTTTTGGTCAATCTATGATTGCTGACCCATTGTCTGAAATAACAACTGGCGTGGGTGTAAAAAGGGCTTTAAATGTTCCTAGAAGTATTTTAGATACGACTCCATTACCACCTAGTCAATCTAATTTTAGAGGACTTGGGGGTATATTAGGTGCTGAATCATTCCAAGAGCGTAACTAGGTAAATATATTAATTAAAGGATAAGCATGATGGACAAAGAATCTATTGCAGCCGCAGCCACTAAAGCAACTTATGGTGGTGCAAGTGGGGCTGTATTTTTTGGTTTAACAGCAAATGAGGTTGCTGCGTTAGGTGGTTTGTGTGTGGCTGTTATCGGCTTAATTGTCCAGATTGTGTTTAAGGTACTTGGGCATCTAGAATTAAAACGTCATCATGCGGAAGTAGAAAACAAATGAATCGCGCACCTATTGTCGGCTTAGGCATAAGTGGCATCGCATTAATCGGACTATTGGTAGCAGAGGGTTATAGAGACAATGCCTACATACCAGTAGCAGGTGACGTTCCTACGATTGGATTTGGCACTACTAATAAAGTTCAAATGGGCGACACTATTACAGTTACGCAAGCGCTTAATCGTGCATTAGTAGATGTGCAGAAGTTTGAAGGTGCTATCAAGTCATGCGTTAAAGTTCCGTTACATCAACATGAATATGATGCTTACACAAGCCTAGCGTATAACATTGGCTCTAGCGCATTTTGTCGTAGCACTTTAGTGCGTAAATTGAACGCAGGTGATTATAATGGCGCTTGTAAACAGATATTAAGATGGAATAACTTTAAAGGTAAGCCATTACGTGGTTTAACTATTAGACGAGAAAAAGAATATCAACAATGTATCGGCAACTAAGGACACTTAATGCAAGATTTATTACAGTATTGCGAAACAGAACGTCAAGTTGAAATATTAAAAGCTGTTATAGAATGTGGCAGCAACCAAAAAGCAAGTTTTAAACTGGGAATTGCAAGACAAACCGTTGATACAACAGTAAAGCGAGTTAAAAGGATTGCAGCGACAAAAGGCTGGTCACCTGAGCATGACATGACTAGACCAGTGCCAGATGCGTTCGTGGTTCGTGGTGTTTCCACTTACTACAATAAAGACGGCAAGCCTAGTGG
>DATBNI010000523.1:0-3404 GCA_036554425.1 Psychromonas sp. | reverse complement strand
CAATTTGATCCGGGGATTCAATACCGCGATTAAAAGCTGATTTTGTTATCAGGAAAACGCTGCTGAGCATGCCGCCCAACATAGTCGTTAATCCTACAATTAATGACTTTACGGGTTTGATTGGCTTGTCATAAACTGCGGCTGTATCTAAAATCCGCACGTTACCCACTGTACTTGCCTGGACAATACTCAACTCCTGCTTCTTGTTTAATAGCTGCAGGTAAACGGCTTGATTAACTTCGACGTCGCGCATAATACGCAATACTTCCCGTTGTTTTTTGGGTAAGGTTTGAATCTTAGTATTGAGAGCTTCACGTTGTTCATTCAGCGTTTTACGTTTGTCCAATAAGGCAATATATGCGGGATGGTTCTTAGTGAAAAGTTTTGAAATATCACTTTCTTTAAAGGTCAATTCATTAAGCTGCCCTTCTAAGCTAACCATCAATTCTAATGTTGATTGTGCTTCCATTCCCAAATCAACCGAATCATTCTCTGACTTAAAGCTATTTAATTTATCTTCATACCCGGTTAGTTTTTCTTTAACTTCGGGCAAATGGATGTTTATAAAATCTAAACTGTTTTTTGCCATCTCTGCATTACGCGCTAAATTTTGTAAAAAGTAATTAGTACTGATGTCGTAGACAATGCCTTTTATTTGAGCTTTACTCTCACCTATAAAAGCGAACAACAAAATACCCGATTTTTTGCCTATTTCAGTTATCGTTAAATTTTTTTGCAGCCATCTGATTGCCGCTAATTGAGAGCGTTTGCTGACATTATATTTTTGTCCGTTATCGCCTCCAAGCCGCTTAACTAATAATTGATAACCCTCTTTTTCGACCAGCACGCCAACATGACCCGATAAAATCACCTTATCCTGATCATCGCTTAATTGATAACTGCCTTTGTCATTATCAAGCAGGGTTATTTGGTAAGGCCCTGACTTAGCATTTTCCGGTAGCATAAATTTTGAGATTGAAATATAAGGATCTATTCCTATCCATTTTTTTCCGTTAGACATAAAGTTTATTTTTGCGCTAGTAACACTTAAATAGGAAAAATAATCCGGAGAAGCTAATACGGTAAGGTTAAATTTATCAACGGTTTGGCTTAACACCATTCTTGATTTAATAATTTCTATTTCAGTCACTGCAGAGGATTCCTGTGCGAACATATCCGCCATATCCGCCCCTAAAGAAGGTAACCCCGTACTTTTTTGCTCTACCTGCACCAATGCATCAGCTCTATAAATAGGCGTAGCCAATAATGCATAGCTCACACCGGCCGTCATAAATAATGCAGTAACAAAAACAATAAACCATTTACCATCAAGTAAAACACCCACTAATCTGGCAATATCCAACACTTCATTAGGATTATTGACTTGCCTGCTTGGGGTTGTTAAATTATTTTTTGTAGGCATTTTATCCAACTATTATTGATTCTTCCGGGCACTTAAGCTCAAACCTAGACCTAGTGTATGGGGCTTTCAATAGACTCTATGAAAGTAATATTAGAAAAGGAAAAACATCATGGCTTATCACATTAATTATTGCCTTTTCCATGGCGAATATGCTCCGCTAATAAAATTTATATCGGGTTTAAGTAGAAGATAGTCCAATCAAATAGCAATCAGAATTAACCTCTGCCAATGCTAAGCTTTTGTAATATCCCTTTGCCAATCGAAGGCCAACAGATGTTGGCCTTATTTTTTTATGTGAAACGAGTCTTACCAGTTTTTTATACGTAAAACACTTTCTGACAGTTCGTTAAAGCCTGTGATTGTTGGCAATAACTGGGTAATAACGCGATTCCAGCGCGTCAGCGGCGCAGCCGTCACATAAACAACATCATAGGGTTCTAATGCAAATTCAGTACCTGTCATCAAAGCAGAGGCATCACTAATGTCTAATTGGTAGATATTAGCAACAGAGACTGCAGCCGTATCAGCTACGCTCGGTGATCTGTTTTGTTGGTATGCATTTAAAAAAGTTTGGTTTTGCAGATCGCGCGGTGCACTGCGGATCACAAAAACCCCGGTTGCATCAGCCTTTAACTCGCTGATGCCTCCCACACTGGCTAAGGCCTCGGTGAGCGTCATCCCGGAACGATCAATTTTAAGCATATCGGCTTTTACAACTTCACCAAGCACAAATACTTTTTGTGAGTCGTTACGTGGAACATGAATAATATCACCGCTTTGCATTAAGCGGTTTTGAGTTAAATCCCCCCTTTGCATTAATTTATACAGCGAGATACTTTCTGACTGACCGGCTCTGGTGAGGGTGACATTACGCCAGTCTGCTGTAGCTGTTAAACCTCCTCCCTGGTTAATGGCATCCAATAAAGTTAACGGCACATTGGTAATGGCCTGCTGCCCGGGTCGATTGATTTCACCAGTGACATACATTTTTTGAGAACGAAAGGCGGCAAGATTGACATCAACTTGCGGCGATTCAACAAATTTAACCAGTTTATCCGCAATATATTTGCGGATTTCAACAACGGTTTTACCTTTTACATATATAAAACCGATATAGGGATAAAATATTTTACCATCTGAATGGACCCAATGACCGGCCTCCTCTGCACTACGGTAAGATCCTGCCGGAATAGTTAATTCGGGATGGTCCCAAATAGTGATATTTAAGATATCGCCAGCTCCGACTCGATACTCGTATCGTGCTAATTTTTTATCTAAAGCGGGATTATTTTGAGAACGACCATTTGCAGTAGAATTTTCGCTATATTGCATCGCAAAGGAGGATGATAAGGGATAAACATTAATAGCTTCTGTTTTTTGACTCTCTTGTGGATCGCTCTGGACTATGTTTTTATCACCAACAGACAGATGCGAGCCGGGCACTATAGTACATCCGGCTAAAATAATAATTAAAGCTAATGGTAACGAGATGTTATATAACATTTTCATATTAACTTCTTCCATAAGTACATGATAATAATTAGTCTAGACAATAACCAACTCTCTGCAATCAAATCACGCGGAATAGCCAATAAAAACAATAAATAGTGTGACAAATAGCAAATTATTTATGGAAGAGCAGCAAGTGAAAAATGAATAAAGGTTTTGTATAGCGCGGGTAAATAAGGAGCAGTAGGAGGTTGTTTATTGGAAATGTTTTGTATTATTTACCACCGAGGGCACCGAGGCTTCGCATACAGAGAAAAAAGACAATGACCTAATTATTTATATCTTTCAGTCCTTCCTCTGTGCGCTCGGTGTACTCTGTGGTTAAAAATCATCCTTGCGAATTTACCACCGAGGGCACTGAGGCTTCGCACACAGAGAAAAAGACAATAGGTATTAATTAACCCTTTCCTCAGTTCTCTCAGTGTCCTCTGTGTCCTCTGTGGTTGAAATTCATTCAAGCTTTCTTGAGTTA
>DATBNI010000502.1:0-2112 GCA_036554425.1 Psychromonas sp. | reverse complement strand
ATTATAGCGCTCCAGAACCGGCTTGAGCCCCAGGGGCACATAGCCGGGCTTGTCTTCTCGGATGTTCTGGCCGGTCCATTCTACCAGGGAGAGGTAAAAGTCCACGTCCACTCCTTCAAAAGGACTTTCCTTGCCATTTAGATCCAGCAACCAGTCGGCCCGCTTTGCGGCGGCATCCTCCTTCGCGATCTGCTCCCGCTGCGCCTGCGTCGGGCGGGCGAATCCGGGGGAGGCTTTCAGACGTCGCTTCGCCTGCTCTGACCGTAGACGATCATACACGCTGGTAAACTCGCTGTCCTCCAGCGTATCGGCTATCCGGGCCCGCACCGGATTCAGGTCCACGTAGGCCATGCAGGCCAGCATTGCCCCCTCGTCCATCAGACGCTGGCATTTAAAGCGGCCTTCCCAGAATCTTCCGGTGCACTTGTCCTCGCGGTTTGCGCGGCGGGCGATGGGCTCGTTCAGGCAGCGCATGAACCAGCTGATGTCGCCCAGCCTTTCTCGGCAAAGCGCTACGCGCGCTTCATCGGCCACAAAGGCAGCAATCGCCTCCGTACTCGGCGACTCTGCCTGCCCATTGCCATCCCGTTTCGGAAATAAAGTGCACCAACGCTGCGCAACCTCCTCAGCACTCCAGCCTTTCGCCAAATCCGGACGGTTGCGCAGCACCACATGCAGGTGATTGCTCATCACCGCATACGCGAACACCTCCATGCTAAAAATCGATGACAGATGCTTCATTCGATCCGCAATCCATCCACGCCGATGCTCATAACTTGCTCCTGTGTAAGTATCTACACCACATAGAAAAGCACGGCGAACACAGCGGGAGATGCAGTGATACACCCCAACCTGCTCCACATCCACAACTGTTTTTCGAGCTACCGGCATTATTAGGTGATTTTATGTTCACTTAATTTAGGTAGGTCAAGATTTTTCCGGGAATTTTTATGGGTGTCCTATAAGTTCATTTGTGGCCAATTTTTATGGGTGTCCTTTGAATTCTTCCTTTGAATTCTTTTCCGGCATGACCCTTTTTTCAGTCTCTTTGCTCTTACGTTTTAGTCTTCAGCATAGACATTACATCAGACTTAAATTCATCAACTAGCCAAGTGTTCGTATGAATATTTCGGGAAAGAACTTTACCGTAATCGTATAACTTTATGTCGATATTTTTTTGCTCAAAATATCGTTTTATGATAGTTCGAGGAGGTCGGAATGATTCCCCCTCACCAGAATAAGAAACAAATAAAACAAACAGCAATGACACATATATAATTATGGGTGATGAGTCAGTCTCAGAAAAGTTGTATACAGATTCTTCTAATAAGATTTTGAATCTTGTCATTTCATTGTATGAGGGGAGAGACCCAGTCTCTATAGGTTCGAACAAAAGGCTTCGAGCCCCTTTTTCACCGGGCATCTTACCAAATAAATCGCAAAAAGACTTTTCTAAAGCACTTCGAGCGCTTCCCTTAAATAAAACTTTCAGGATATTCATTGTGTAGGACATGTTTTACGGCAGGCAGTTTTTTGCTTTTCTATACAATTAGCTAACGCATTGCCTAGCTCCTTAATAAACTGCACATGACCAGCATATTTTTTATACTCCCAGAATCTATCACAGTCTAAATCTAGATAATCTTGTCTAGCTCGCCTGCAGGAACTGATTCGGCTAATAATTGTTTTATACCTTTCACACTTCAAACCACCTGGACAAGAACGATCTGAAGCGCATGTAGTTTTATATTTATCGTATTTGCGCTGGCATTTCCTCTTCTTCATTCTCTCCTGCTCAACATGTTTTTCCGCCGCTTCATAGGTAAGAAAAACTGCTCCAGCAATTACAGCCGTTTGAACAACGGCCACTATAAATAAAGCTCCAACACCAACAACATAAACTACACGACCATCTGTATCTATATAGTTAATCGGTGTATTTAAACTGAATTGGTAAAGATTCAACCCACCTGCTTCCCTGATCGGATCTCTAGATGGCCACCTCCCCGTCACGGGATCATAGTATCTGAAGCCGTAATAAGCCATCAGGATTGGGGCCTTAGCCTGAGGTGAAAACTGTTCGTTGATCGCAACCATTTTAGGGTGATAGCA
>DATBNI010000492.1:0-1711 GCA_036554425.1 Psychromonas sp. | reverse complement strand
TGCCCTAAAAAGAACAATAAAATTAAAGGGAAGCAGTGGAAAATGATTGTATGCTGGAGGTGTTAACAGGCTTGCTATAAGATTCAAACAGAGGAGGTTCCTCTGTTTGAATCTTATTGTCTTAGCTGACCTTATCTTTTCTTTTTATTTTTATTCTTTTCTCTGCGTAGCGCAGCAGGGGTGTTTTTTTCTTTTTGCAGCGCCAGCATTTGGTTGCGTTCCTGGGTTGCTTTGTAACGACTTTTTTTCAGCGGCTTGTCAGTCGATTGTTCATAATGGCCGGGCAGGGAGCTGTCAATCTCATAACCCGGGTACACTATGCGTTCAAATTGACGGCCAATCAGTGTTTCGATATTATCTAAAAACTGTTCATCTTTAGGGCTGACCAAGGATACAGCTGTACCGCTTTTACCGGCTCGACCTGTACGGCCGATGCGGTGAATATAATCTTCAGCTAAAAATGGAAGGTGAAAATTGACCACGAAGGGCAAGTCAGGAATATCAAGACCTCGAGTGGCTACATCTGTCGCCACTAAAACACGGACACTGCCGTCAGTGAATTTTTCGATAGCCTGATTACGTGCACCCTGGGTTTTATCTCCATGGCAAACTGCGGTTTTTATTCCGTCAAGCTGTAACTCTTTTGCTAACAGATTGGCACTCTCTTTGGTGCCTGCAAATACCAAAACTTGTTTCCAGTTTTTGACCCCAATCAGTTCAGATAAAAGTTCGTGCTTGCGCGTTTCAGATACCCAATAAACCTGCTGTTTTACCTTGCCTGCAGTAGAGTTCTGCGGTGAGATCTCTAATGTTTTAGGGGTGGTTAATATCTGTTTCGCTAATGTTTTAACTTTATTTGAAAAAGTAGCGGAAAACATTAATGTCTGATGTTTTTGTTTAATCGCTTCCATCAATTTTTGTATGTCAGTTAAAAATCCCATGTCTAACATGCGATCCGCTTCATCAAGCGTAAGGTACTTAACATGAGAAAGATCTACATTTCGTAATGTTAAATGTTCAAGCAGGCGACCAGGGGTTGCGACTAAAACATCAACGCCGACTTTCAGCATTTTAGTTTGTGTATCCATACTGCGGCCACCGGCAACAACACCCGATGTTAAGGGTAAAAACTGACTGTATTCCTTTACATTCTGCGCAACTTGGGCTGCGAGTTCTCGCGTAGGTGTCAGTATTAAGGCTTTAATGGTGGTATTGGTTGTGGGTTTCTCATTAGCATTTTTTGCTAAGATATCCAGAATAGGCAGGGTAAAAGCCGCCGTTTTGCCTGTCCCTGTTTGTGCGCTTGCAAGTAGATCCGACCCGCTACGGATAATCGGAATTGCTTGCTGCTGAATCGGGGTTAAGTTTTTATATCCGCAAGCTTTGACAGCTTTTAATAACTCAGCAGATAAACCTATTGCATCAACACTCATTAGATCACCATTTTTATATTTTTTTGAAAGTTTTAATTGGGCGCGAGTATAACAGTTACAAACAAAATGGACGTAATAATATAAAATATTTTCTTTGCAGTTTATATCTGACATTTTGTCATGTTGATGGAATTTTATAGGCAGGTTTGATGATCTATTTAGGGTTATGCCATTCACAAAAATTAATCGCTTTGGAATGTAACTGACTATACTATTTCACAGAGTGTAATCTTTATTTAGTAAACAATAGTTAATTTGTATGAGTGCCTCTGAATTGT
>DATBNI010000488.1:0-10719 GCA_036554425.1 Psychromonas sp. | reverse complement strand
CAACTCAGAAACCGCTGTGCCTGACCGTGTGATTGGAATTTACGCATCTGCTTTTCTTGTTGTAGAGTGGGTTGATGCGATAATTCACATCGGTTATTTTCATTCTGAACGGTCGAGTGTTCGACACTTGGCACTAATTCTTTCTTAGCTGCAGAATAACTGGCCAATTTATCCGTCATAATCTTTAACAGCATCATCCCTTGCCCTTTTAACAGCCTTTTAAAAAATCGCATCGCAGCTTTTTTATTCTTACGTTTCTGAACCAAAATGTCGATTTCATCACCATCTTGATCCACTGCTCGCCAAAAATAATGTAATACGCCATTAATCTTAATAAAAACCTCATCAAGATACCAAGTATCACCAAGCTGACCACGACTCTTTTTTATTTGGTTGCAGTAAATTGAGCCATATTTTTTACACCACTGACGAATTGTTTCATAACTTACAATGATGCCTCGAGCTGCCAGTAATTCTTCGATATCTCGAAAACTGAGTGTGAAACGATGATAAAGCCAAACCGCATGGCTAATGATTTGTGCAGGATAACGATAACCAGCGTAAATATTAGAATTATTCATTAGCAGATTATCTCATAATTGGTCTAGCGGTTGTTAAGTTGACAGTACCCTTTAAGGCCAGCACTACTTTATGTATAGTAAAAACAGCTTGGACACTATCTGGTCACCCTTTGGTCACTGAACTGTTTTATTGATAAGTTTTCAGGACAACTAAAACGCAAAAATCAACCATAAGAGGTTGATTTTTATGTTCTTTCAAAGAAAGAAATGTTGGAGCGGGCAGTGGGAATCGAACCCACATTATCAGCTTGGAAGGCTGGAGTAATAGCCATTATACGATGCCCGCATAATATTTTAAATTGTAGCTTAAATAGCGAAAAACAATGCATAGCATTGTAAATCACATTGCAATGCATAAATGCGTTGCGCTTCACAATGTGGCGTTGTGAAGTAAATATGGTGGAGGGGGACGGATTCGAACCATCGAAGCTTTCGCGGCAGATTTACAATCTGCTCCCTTTGGCCACTCGGGAACCCCTCCTAGACTTAAATGGTGCCGACTACCGGAATCGAACTGGTGACCTACTGATTACAAGTCAGTTGCTCTACCGACTGAGCTAAGTCGGCGCCGTCTAAGTGGTGCGAATAATAGAGAAGTTGGACAAAGCTTGCAAGCCTTTATTGGAAATAGTTGGCATTTATTGACTGTTTGCTTAAAAACAAATCAACAACCTATATTTTCGTCTACAAATCAAACAGGCCGCCACGATTCATCTGTTTTTAAGTCTGTTTAATTGCGCTGTAACACAATATAAACTTAGGCTTTATCGCTCAACTATTCAGCAATAAAAGGATAAAACCATGCGCTTTTAAGAAAACCAATAGTGCATTTTCAAGGGGTGAAGGGTGAAATCAAAAGCGACTAGTTAATTTGCCAAACGTAAGGAAATCTCTCCGCCGATAAACGCTTTTACTTGCCCACCTATCTCCAATAATAGCGCGCCCTGTTCATTAACACCACGGCAGATGCCCGTGGTGGTGGTATCTGCTATCAGTAAGTTGACCTGTTTATCTAAAAAACAATCTAATTCAAACCAGCGTGATAAATAGGGCGTTAAAGCAGATTTTTCATAACGGGGTAATAAATATTGCAGCTCTTTAATTAAGCCTGCACTTAATAAGTTTCGATCCACTCCTTTTGGCATTAATGTATTCAAATCAGCCCAGGGTTGATCTATTAATTTCGCCTGCTCAGGCGGCATTTTGATGTTAATACCGATCCCGATCACGCAGTGGCAAGTTGCCGTTGCCTGGGCATTTAACTCAATTAAAATACCCGCCAATTTTTTACCCTGATAATAAAGATCGTTTGGCCATTTTAATGAAATACCCTGTATGCCCATTTTTTCCAGGGCATTAACCGCTGCGATACCCACCAGCAAACTCAGCCCGGATATTTTATCTATACCCGAATCGAAGCGCCAATAAAATGAAAAATACAGATGAGAAGCAAAGGGTGAAACCCAGGTGCGCCCTCGCCTTCCCCTTCCTGCTAGCTGATATTCAGCAATGCAGCTTTGCCCGTTTTCTAAATGAGGGATTTGATCTAATAAACATTGATTGGTCGAATCAACAATTTGCTCAACTTTTACATTTTCATTGCCGCAAAGTTCGCGGATTTTCTGCTCATTTAATAAATTAATCACGGTTGCGCTTTGATACCCACGCCCGGGCACTTTATAAATATCTAAGCCTATCCCCTGCAACCCTTTTATATAGTTATTGACAGAAGTACGGGAAACACCTAAAAGTTCGCCAATTTTTTCACCCGAATGAAACTCGCCATCGGCCAGTAACTTGAGGAGAATATTACCCTGTTCATTCAGTTCTGACATTTGTTAACCGCCTCAGTTAAATTACTCTCGCCCAATGCGCAGATAAAGCGCACTTCGTGCTCTAAGTTTATATTAAATTTTTCTTGTACCCTTGCACGCACCAGATTCGCCAATTGGATAACATCGGCAGCGGAGGCGTTGTTTTGATTAATTAAGACCAGGGCTTGCTGCCGATGCACCGCCGCACCTCCAATATGAGTGCCTTTAAGGTCTGCCTGCTCGATCAGCCACCCCGCCGCTAATTTTATTTGTCCGTCGGGCTGAGGGTAATGAGGCATCTGCGGATATAAAGCCAGTAACTGCTCAGATTGTGCCGCTGTGACTAAAGGATTTTTAAAGAAGCTGCCGGCATTACCGAGCTTGGCCGGATCGGGTAATTTTTCACTGCGTATTTGACATACAAAGGTAAAAATCTGTTTTGCACTCATTTTTTGAGCGGGTTCGGCTGCATTTTTCAGTCGGCCATATTGATTGTGCGGCTGCCAGTCCTTGGTTAATTTAAGTGTCACTTTAGTGATTAATGCATCCTGCATTTTGGCGGTTTTAAAAACACTGTCGCGATAGGCAAATAAACACTCTTTGGCGCTTAAACGCTGCAAACTTCCCGAATTCAAATCAAGATATTCAACCGACTCACAAAAGTCTTTAAATTCCGTGCCGTAGGCGCCGATATTTTGCACCGGTGCGGCGCCGACAACTCCGGGGATCAAGGCTAAATTTTCCAGTCCATCGACGCCTTTGTCGATGCAGTCGGCGACTAACTGATGCCAATTCTCTCCCGCTGCGACCTCCAGCAGATAACTATGATCGGATTCCATTATTTCTACACCCGACAAATCAACCTTGATGACTAAGCCGGAGAAATCTTCACAGAACAATATATTGCTGCCGCCGCCTAAAATTAATACCGGTTTATTTTCTGCGCGGGTGGTTTTCACCAAGGCTAATAGTTCGGGGATCTGCTTAAGATTGTTAAAATGAAATAATATCTGTGCTTTAACATCTATAGAAAAAGTATTAAAAGCCTTGAGAGAAGTATTAGTTTCGATCATCATTATCCGGAATCTGAAGTGTTAATATCTACGAAGTTTACCTTATCCCATTGCGCATAACTATCCGCTCAACCTTGCTGATTAAAATTAATGATAAGATCGTTGTTTTCAATCCTAATAGCTGGACTCCGTCAGTTAGATGCAGGAAAAGCGGGTATAAAATAAGTGAATTTCCGCAACCCAGGAAAGATCATGCTTGATGAAAACATCCAATTTATCGCCTTAGATAAACTAAAGTATCCCTTGGTAAATCAGTTTTATATACAAGTTTACAAAAAAGGCACCGCCCGCAAGGATGAGTCTGTATTTTTTTAAAAGATAAAACGATTCTTGGCAGTGCCAAATTAAAAAGCCTGAATGGACAGTTGTTATTAACCTGGGTAGTGAGCGAGGCAGGGATTACGCTGCGCACTTAATCAAACATATACTCGCGCAGCAAAGCGCATCGCTGTCTTGTCGATTTTTATTGTCAGCTTGGGTTTGTGCAGCAGCAAGCACGTCAAACGCCGGCTGCTATCCAAAAACACTTTGCCCGCTATAACCACAAACAAAGCTTATTATTAATGTGCTACCCGATCAATGAAAGCCTGGCTCAGCAGTAAGCCGTGTATAAAAACAACTGCCTGCATCAATAAATTTTACTCTTGATCAAAAAGATAAAGCAATGATTGATAACCCTGCTCGGCCATATCTTCAAGTGCAATAAAACGCAGTGAGGCAGAATTGATACAATAACGTAAGCCACCGGGCGCCGGGCCGTCTTCAAAAACATGCCCTAAATGTGAATCCGCAACGGCACTTCGCACTTCGGTTCGCGTTGCAAATAATTGTGTATCGACCTTTTCGAGCAGACTTTTGGGCTGTATGGGCTGCGTAAAACTCGGCCATCCGCAGTGTGCGTCAAATTTATCTAAGGAGCTGAACAGCGGCTCCCCGGAAACAATATCCACATAAATTCCGGCTGCTTTATTATCCCAATAGGCATTATCAAAAGGCGGCTCTGTTGCATCCTGCTGGGTCACACGATACTGAAGGTCATTTAATTGTGCTTGTAAGGTTTTCTGATCGGGTTTTTTATGTTCAGTCATTTTTTACCTTTCATATTTATTTTATTGTTGAGTATAATACTTTTATTTAATAGTACAGATCAAACAATATCAAAACCCATGCTTGATTTGTAAATTTATTGTTGAGAACTGCTTGACGAATATGCTAAAAAACGGTATTAATTTATCTGTAAATATAAATAAACTAACTTTTTGAGATTAAGCGATGAAATCCTTCAGCCCTGTCCTGCTATCCTTACTCCTTATGCATAATGCGTACGGGTGGTCGGTGGCTGAATAAAATCAGTTAAATCTCCAAAACCCGTGCCTGGCGCGGGTTTTTTTATATCCGCAATAAATACACAAGACAAACAAAGAAGAGGGATATTATATGTCCGATCAAGTAATAATTTTCGACACTACACTTCGCGATGGAGAGCAGGCATTAAGTGCCAGCCTGACCGTTAAAGAAAAACTACAGATCGCATTTGCCCTCGAACGTTTAGGTGTTGATGTCATGGAAGTAGGTTTTCCGATCTCCTCTCCCGGTGATTTCGAGTCGGTACAAACTCTTGCCAAAGAAATTAAAAACAGCCGCATCTGTGCATTATCCCGTGCATTGCCAAAAGATATCGATGCCGCCTGGAATGCGTTAAAAGTTGCCGATGCCTTCCGGATCCATACTTTTATTTCGACTTCCACCATTCATGTTGAAAACAAATTAAAACGCAGCTTTGATGCGGTATTGGAGATGGGCGTTAATGCGGTAAAACATGCGCGTAACTATACCGATGATGTTGAGTTTTCCTGCGAAGATGCCGGGCGTACGCCGATCGATAACTTATGCCGCATGGTTGAAGAAGCCATCAAAGCGGGTGCTACCACTATTAATATCCCTGACACAGTGGGTTATACCTATCCGAGTGAATTTGGCGGCATTATCAAAACCTTATTTAATCGCGTCCCTAATATCGATAAAGCCATTATTTCGGTGCATTGTCATGACGATTTGGGTATGTCCGTGGCCAACTCTATTAGCGCAGTTGAAAATGGTGCGCGTCAAATTGAATGTACCATGAACGGTATTGGTGAACGCGCGGGGAACTGCTCACTTGAAGAAGTGGCCATGATTTTGCAGACGCGCAAAGCTAAACTGGGTTTTACCACTAACATCAATCCCGTGGAAATTTCGCGTACCAGCCAGCTGGTCAGCCAACTCTGTAATATGCCGATTCAGGCAAACAAAGCCATTGTCGGTGCGAATGCATTTTCACATTCCTCGGGTATTCATCAGGATGGTGTTCTAAAATCACAGAATACCTATGAGATTATCACCCCCGAAAGTGTCGGCATTTTAACCAACAAGTTAAACTTAACTTCCCGCTCCGGCCGCCATGTTATCCAGCATAGAATGCAGGAATTAGGCTACCGTGACACGGATTACGATCTCGAACAGTTGTATGCCAGCTTTTTAGAGTTGGCAGATAAAAAAGGGCAAGTCTTCGATTATGATTTAGAAGCGTTAATGTTCTTTAATCAAGTCGATACGGATCCGCAGTACTACAAACTGGAAAGCATTAATGTGCAATCCGGCTCAGGGGTAGTGGCCACGGCCACCATAGTGATGAAGATTGGTGATAATAAGAAAGTCGTTGAAGCTGCCACAGGTAACGGACCTATTGATGCCGCATACCAGTGTTTAATGCGCATTTCAGGTTTGGACATTAATATGAATGATTACCACATTAATGCCAAAGGCGCCGGTAAAGATGCACTTGGTCAGGTCGATATTGTCGCCACCTACAAAGGGCAGAAATTTCACGGTTTAGGATTATCAACGGATATCATAGAATCATCGGCTAAAGCTATGGTGCATGTAATGAATCACATCCACCTGGCAAAAGCCGTTGCCATCGAGAAAAAACAGCTCATTCACACTGAGCAGGTTTAACTATACCCAAATGACTGGCAGATGAACTGCTAATTCATAAGGCAGTCGATCGGCTGCCTTTTTCTTTCTATGAGTATTAATATCATGAAAATTATCGTCATACCTGTTACCCCCTATGAGCAAAACTGCAGTCTGATCATTTGTGAGGAAACAAAAATTGCAGCCATAGTTGATCCCGGTGGCGATCCAAAACGTATTTTAAATATAGTTGAACAACAAGGTGTTAAAGTTGATAAAATCATATTAACCCATGGTCATTTAGATCATGTCGGTGGTACTCAAGCCGTTGCCGATAAATTGAATGTGCCGGTGATCGGCCCGGAAAAAGAAGATTTGTTCTGGTTAGCGCAATTAGAAGCGCAAAGTCAGCGTTTTGGTTTGCCCGCAACGGCAAGTTTTTCACCTACCAGATGGTTAGAAGAGGGAGAGGTACTGGAAGTGGGTAATATAAAACTAAAAGTACTGCATATCCCGGGTCATACGCCAGGCCATATCGCCCTGTATGATAAGCAAAGCAAACAGGTTATTGTTGGCGATATCTTATTCAGCGGAGGCATCGGTCGTTTTGATTTCCCGCGAGGCAATCGCTCCCAGCTTGTCAGCGGCATTAAAGAAAAATTATTAACACTACCGCCTGAAACAAGGGTTTATCCTGGACATGGACCCACTACAACTATCGGCAAAGAGAAAGCAAGCAATCCTTTTTTACGTTTGTAAAGGATGATTTTAATCTCTTAAGACACAGTTCTGTCTCTTTAGTAAATATAGGGGTTTAGAATTTTTTCATTCTAAATCAATAACTTTGTGAGGTTAATTAATATTTTCATTTTTTATGTAGATAAGTGTTATTCACAATTAAAACACCGTAATGCAAACATCCATGATGTTAAGTGCATTTTATTTTTCCAATACCAGTCAATACAATTAATTCGCCTGAAATAACACCGTTAAATCAATAACAACAAGATGACGGTGAACAGTATTGATTGGATATTTATCTCGATTGGCAGCGTTATTTTTTAGGAACAACAATGAGTTCTCATGGTAAATGGTCCTGGTTACACAGCCCCATAACAGGTGAGTTAAATATTTAGAGATTGCCTAAGGGCTCAAAGCCTGCGATGCCCGCAGGCTTTTTATTTCAACAACGGGGATTATTGATAATGACAGATCAAAAACACTTAAAAAAAATGAAAGCAGTTAAAGAAAAACAAGATCAAAAGATCGCTGCTGCCGATCAGGAGCGCGGTGTCAGCATTTTACTTGCAGGACCCGGCAAGGGTAAAAGCAGTTCTGCTTTTGGTATGTTAGCGCGGTCCTTAGGTCATGGCCATAAAGTGGCAGTAGTACAGTTTTTAAAGGGTGCGATGTCGACGGGCGAGGAATTGTTTTTTAGTCAGCAAAAAAATGTTGATTGGTACGCCATGGGTGATGGTTTTACCTGGGAAACACAAAATAAAGAACAGGATATTGCCAGTGCAAAAAAAGCCTGGGCTAAAGCTGAAGCTTTATTAGCCGATGATAGTTACCAACTGGTTATTCTTGATGAAATCACCTATATGTTCAAATATTTATATTTAGATATTCAGCCAACCCTGGATGCGTTGAAAAATCGCCCCGAAAAAATGAATGTCATATTAACCGGACGAGGCCCCAAACAGGAGTTAATAGATGCAGTGGATACCTATAGCCATATTTTAAATGAAAAGCATGCCTTTAAAGCCGGTGTAAAAGCACAACCCGGTATTGAATGGTAAAAAGCAAAAAGGCTGGAAAGATTTTCACCTTCCAGCCCTTCCTGCTTTCTAGACTTATAGCCTTATAGCCTTATAGCCTATTCTATGCCGGAATGACGCAATAAGGCATCTATACTGGGTTCACGACCCATAAAGTTTTTAAACAGCACCATAGGCTCCTCACTGCCGCCTTTTTCTAAAATCGCCTGAAGAAATTCACGGCCGGTGTTTTGGTCAAAAATACCGAACTCTTCAAAACGGGAAAAGGCATCTGCCGATAAAACCTCTGCCCATTTATAACTGTAATAACCTGCCGCGTAACCGCCCGCAAAAATATGGCTAAAACTATGCTGGAAGCGATTAAAAGATGGCGGTCTAATAACGGCCACCTGCTCACGCACATCATTCAATACTTTTTCCACCTGAGAACCCTGCTCCGGCTGATATTGGTAATGTAATACGAAATCAAATAAAGAGAACTCTATCTGGCGCAGCATCATTAATGCCCCGTTGTAGTTTTTAGCGGCTAACATTTTATCCAGCAACTCAGTTGGCAGGGTTTCACCTGTTTTGACATGCCCGGAAATTAAGGCTAATGCTTGTGGTTCCCAGCACCAATTTTCTAAAAACTGACTGGGTAACTCCACCGCGTCCCAGGGCACCCCGTTAATACCGGAGACCGAAGAGGATTCGATTTTGGTGAGCATATGGTGAATACCATGACCAAACTCATGAAACAGGGTAGTGACTTCATTATGGGTAAATAATGCAGGCTGGTCACCGACCGGTTTGGTAAAGTTGCAGGTTAGATAGGCCACGGGTAACTGCAGCTGCCCGTTGACTAAACGGCGGCGAACCCGGCAATCGTTCATCCATGCACCGCCTCTTTTATGGGCACGCGCATAGAGATCCAGATAAAAACTGCCCAGGTGAGTTTGCTGTTGATCGTAGATACTAAAAAAGCGTACATCAGCATGCCAGGTATCAACATCAAAAACCTCCTTGATGGTTAATCCAAAGAGGCGATGAACAACCTCAAATAAACCATTCAGCACTTTATCTTCAGGGAAATAGGGGCGCAGCTCCTCATCGGAGATGGCATATTTCTGCTGCTTTAGAAGCTCGGCATAATAACTTAAATCCCAAGATTCTAACTGCTCAATCCCGTCTAATGCTTTAGCAAAGGCCAATACCTGGTCGCGCTCCCGCACTGCCTGAGGATAGGATTTGTCAGCAAGCTCGGTTAAAAAATTAATGACCTGCAGTGGATTTTCAGCCATTTTAGTGGCTAAACTGTATTCAGCGAAGTTGTCAAAATCTAATAATAAAGCCAGTTCATGGCGCAGCGCCAGCACTTTTTCAATAATCTCTGAATTATCAAACTCTCCTGCCTGCGGGCCTTGATCCGATGCGCGAGTTGCAAAAGCCCGGTAGACCTCCTGACGTAATGCGCGATTTTTTGCATAGGTCATCACAGGTAAATAACTTGGGAAATCCAAGGTTAATAAATAGCCCTGTTGCTGTTTTTCTTGCGCAGCCTGCTTTGCAGCGGCTAAGGCACTCTCCGGTAACCCGTCTAATTCCTTAACATCCTCGATCAATTTACTCCAGGCCAAGGTCGCATCCATGACATTATTACTGAACTGCGACTGTAGCTGCGCAAGTTGCTGGGTTATCTCACCATAACGGCGTTTTTTATCTTCAGGCAAAGCAATTCCGGATAATTTGAAATCACGTAACGCATTGCTAATCACCTTCTGCTGTTCCTCTTTTAAATGCGTAAATTCATCACTTTCTGAAATACTGAGGTAGGCGTCATAGAGCCCTTGATGCTGACCCACAAAAGTGGCGTATTCAGAAAACAAAGGTAAACAGGCATCGTGTGCCTGACGCAGCTTGTCATTGCTGACAACGGCATTCATGTGTGCAATCGGGGACCATAACTTGCCTAAATGATCATCTGCTTCGTCGAGTACATTGACGAAATTATCCCAGGTGAAATGGCTTAAGCTGCTTAGTTTCTCTTCGATGAGTGCCTTATTATCACGGATAGCGTCGGTCACAGCCGGTACTATCTGATCGGCTGTTATACGGCTAAATAAAGGTAAACCATCTGTTTGCTTGATACTTAATGTTTCAGAATTATTCATAGCAGTCTTCTATATAAAGGGGAAGTTACGGCTTATATCCAAATGACTGAAGATTCTGCCATCTTCAAGTCATTCGTGTATAGATTATCTATAGTGAGAGATAGGGGCATTTGATGAAAAAATCAAGCCTCTGCTGATAGAGATTCAAAGTTCATTTTTGCACAGGCCGTTATCGGTATTAGGGTTGCCGATGTTTTATCGGCAACAGAATAGCTTTGCCTAAGGCGTAGCGCGGCTTAAATATCCGCCTTGTTTAATGGCAAACTTGGCACCTGTTCCTGTCCATACCAAGCTGTCACTTTATCCTCTAACATTTCCAGGCCAATCCCTTTTAAGGAGGAAAATAACTCCACCTGCACATTACCTTA
>DATBNI010000482.1:0-1951 GCA_036554425.1 Psychromonas sp. | reverse complement strand
ACCGCACCTGCCTATAACAGCGGTTTTGCGCCACCGCTGGAAAGTTAGTGCGCTGTTATTAAAGTTTATTTAAGGCGGCAGCGCAAAGCCGCAAAAACGTTAAATCGTTGCAAGGTAGCTGCTCGGGTCATGTTATCACCTCAACTTTATTGCCAATTGCCTCCTGAATCTTAGCCCATTTAGCTTCGTATTCTTCCATAAAATCATTATTGCAAAGGTGTCTAATGATTTCATCAAACATAGTGCTAATTTGGTGGAAAACTACTATTTCGGGATCCGTTGCTTTATACATCGTCCGCAATTGTTTTTCCAATTCTTGGTAAAGATTCCGTGCGTGCATTTTAGCGCGGCCTTTTATTTGACTTTCGTCGATTGCGCCCTGTAAGCTAACGGCTAAGGCCATAGCATTGTAAAATGCCAGGGCGCGTGGGTTAATTGGTGTGTTGGTCATAAGTCGTCTATAATGGCTACAATTCGTCTTCGGAATAATCATCCCTATCCTGCAAAATCTGCAATAGTCTTTCGGGTGTCAACTTATAGCCGTCAATCATTTCATCAGTTCCAAACTTTCCACAATCACAATAAAAGTCTAAAACTATTTTACCATCTTCCTGCTTTATTCCGCAAGTAATCGTTTGTTCTTCTTTTGGTTTGTATAATAAACTCATTTTCGTTCCAATTTACTGACACATACTCAAACCGATAATAATTGATTATTTAATAGTTACAACTACATTATCTTTCATTACTACCTGAAATCCATCGTTAGCAAATGTTCCGTTTCCGCCAAGTGTATTTACTTGCTTAAGTACATTATCAGATAGAATTTTTTTACGGTATTCATCAAGGTCTATTCCCAACACCCTTTCCATGTACCTTAACAGTGCATGTTCAGAAACTATTGGTTCGCCGCTATGCTTGTACTTGTTAATTTGGTCTTTTAATATATTAACCTCTTTAACTTTCTGGTTGTATGCTTTTTGCTTTTCTGATATTTCAATTCGAATAGCATCCGCTTCTGCGCTAAACTTATTTAAAAGTGTTTGCAGCTTTTTGAGTTGTACTGTGTTGTTCATCGTGTGTTTAAGTTTAACCCCCCCCGACCTAAGCCGGGGGTATGGTTGATTGATTAAAACGGTAATTCATCTCCATCATCCACCACCTTAGCATCCTGAATAGTTGGACTTGCGGCCTGTGGTTTTTCAGGAACAAACGGCGGCTTTCCATCGCTCCAAAAGTTTTTGCCCCAACCGACCGTAAATCGGGGCTTTTTGGCCTCACGGTCTTCCTTGCTTTGGCTAACGTAAGCCCAAAGGTTTTGGCCGTACTGGCCGGGGTCGTCGTTACTTGAAATGGTAATAGATAACCCCTTTTCTCCTTTAGCCTTTACGGTTTTAAGTAGGGTTTCTAGAACGTCAGTCTTAATGTAGATTTCTGATAAGTGTGCCATGTTGTTATTGGTTGTTTTTGTTGTGATAATTCCGCTGGTGATAAATGTAAAGCACCGCCCCCAGCACAAATGCGGATGCTCCTGTAAGTAATGCAAGGTAATATATACCTGCTTGCGAATCAATTAATTGGGTCATTTTCTTAGTAATTTATCGTAATCAATTACATGGTGCATTTTTTGCACGCGCTTGCTTAATGCAGGCTTTGCCATCCTAACTTCCTTCCCGTAAGCCATCCGCTCGACCTCCGCGCGTATATACTTCGCCCATTGGTTAAATCCCAGGCGGTAGGGTGGGTGGGTTGTTTTACTTGGCATCATGCGCCTCTTCTTCTTCAAAAACCAATTTATATTCATACCCCACGGCCTCCGCAAGGCCCGCCAGTCGCTTTTCGAACTCCTCAAGAGTATCAACCTGGCATAGGTGCTTTATCGTCGCCTCCAGCACATTAGCAACCATGTGAAAAGCTACGGTTTGCGAATCGTCGCCTTTGTACATTTCCA
>DATBNI010000474.1:0-3337 GCA_036554425.1 Psychromonas sp. | reverse complement strand
GGTCTTCTGCAATTATTACTCGAAGCCTTAGGTGAAACAGTTGCTATGGTGTTCGCTTCCGGACTGGCCGGATTTGCAGTCGGTATTCCCGTTGGTATTGTATTGCATTTAAGTAAAAAAAACGGATTACTTGAGCACCATATGCTCAATAAAATATTAGGTATAGTGGTCAATATTGGTCGCTCCATCCCCTTTATTATCCTGTTGGTGGCGATTATTCCCTTTACGCGCTTTGTTGTCGGAACCACAATCGGAACCGCCGCGGCAATTGTGCCGCTGACCATTGGCGCGATCCCCTTTATTGCGCGTCTGGTTGAAGGGGCGTTATTAGAAGTACCCTCGGGATTGGTCGAAGCCGCGCAGGCAATGGGTGCAAAACCGAAACAGATTATTACTAAAGTACTTTTACCGGAAGCACTGCCAGGGATTATCAATGCGGTGACTATTACCCTTGTGACCTTGGTGGGTTATTCGGCAATGGCCGGCACCGTTGGTGGCGGAGGCCTTGGTGACGTAGGTATTCGTTATGGTTATCAACGCTTTGATGGTACTGTAATGATGATTACAGTGGTGATTTTAGTTTTTATTGTACAACTTATTCAATCAATTGGTGATCACTTAGTAAAGTATGTGGATCACCGTTAATAATAACAAGTAAAAAATCAAGGGATACCTTGAAAGGAGATATACATGAGCTTTACCCTGAAAAATATTTTTGCCGTTGTCGGCCTTGCTTCCACGCTGCTGATAAGCGGTTGTGGTGATAAAGCCGTTGTTGTTGATAATAATAAAATCACCGTCGGTGTGATTGCCGGATCTGAAGCGCAAGTCGCTGAAGTCGCTGCTCAGGTTGCAAAAGATAAATACGGTTTAGAAGTGGAGTTAATTACTTTTTCTGATTACATCACCCCCAATGCCGCACTTGACGAAGGCTCTATTGATGTTAATGCATTCCAGCATAAACCTTATCTGGATCAGCAGATCAAAGATCGTGATTATAAATTTGCAGTAGTAGGCAATACCTTTGTTTACCCTATTGCCGGTTACTCAAGCAAAATTAAATCACTGGACGAATTACAAGAGGGGGATCAAGTTGCCGTACCAAGCGATCCGACCAACTTAGGCCGTTCACTGATGCTGCTTGAGAAGCAAGGTCTACTGGTATTAAAAGAGGGCGCAGGTCTGAGCGCAACAGTACTTGATATTGTCAGCAGCCCGAAAAATTTAGATATTGTTGAGCTGGAAGCCGCGCAGCTGCCACGCTCTTTGGATGATGTGAGCCTGGCTATTATTAATACAACCTACGCAAGCAGCATTAACTTGTCACCTGAGAAAGATGGTCTTTTTGTTGAAGATAAAGAATCTCCTTATGTAAACTTAATAGTTGCACGTGAAGATAATGTAGATGCAGAAAATGTCCAAAATTTTCTTAAAGCGTACCAGACAGACACAGTTTATAACGCCGCAATGAAAATTTTCAAAGATGGTGTTGTTAAGGGCTGGTAAGTAATACCCATTCCGTTAACTGAGTGTGTGTAACAGGCAAAAAAAAAGTATTGAACTTAGCTCAATACTTTTTTTTGCCTGTTGGGCTAATATAAACAATCAATATGCTAATGAGCACTGGGCGGTACAATGAAACTTGCTATTATTGGACTGGGTGATATTGCGCAAAAAGCGCATTTACCCGTGATCACTCAAATTCCGGGGCTTGAGCTGCTGTTCTGCACGCGCGACAAAAACACCTTAAAAAAACTTTCCCGCTTATATCGTATTGATCAGTTATATACAGATTATCGCGCCTTAATTAAGGCCGGAATCGATGCGGTGATGATCCATAGCAGCACGGTTTCCCATCTGCAAATTGCCAGCTTTTTTTTACAGCAGGGCATTCCAACCTTTGTTGATAAACCTCTGGCCGATAATGCCTTTGATTGTGAAACACTCTATGAATTGGCTGCAAAGCATCAGCAACCTTTATATGTCGGCTTTAATCGACGTTTTATTCCATTGTATAATCAGTATCTGCCGGCTCTTCAAAATACTCAGGAGCATTCATCTTTATTGTCATTACGCTGGGAGAAAAACAGATTCAATCAACCTGGTGATATTCGATCCTTTATTTTTGACGACTTTATTCATCCGCTGGACAGTGTCAACCTGGATGCTAAAAATAACTTGGATGATGTTTACCTTACCTGGCAGTTTAAAGGTCAGCGCTTAGCCCGTTTAGATGTTCAGTGGCAGCAACAAAACACTCTGCTGCATGCCTCAATGAATCGAGTTTATGGTATGACCAAAGAGCGCATCTCGGCGAGTTATGAAAACTGCGCTTTTGAATTTGATTCATTTGTCTCGGGTAAACGCTGGCAGGATAATCAAGAGTCCGTCATTGCCCTGCCTGACTGGACACCGATGTTAACCGGCAAAGGCTTTACGCCAATGATAGATGATTGGTTAACTGTGGTGGAAAATGGCAAGTTAGATCAGTCCGTTGTTGAGCGTAACCTTGCAACGCATCAATTAGCCGAACTCATTTGCCGGAAGATATTGGGATAATAGTTGATCACTTCATTAATAGCTTTGCTATTATTGTTTTTTGTATGACAGAAATGGAAAAGCATGAACAGATATCCTCTGATTGAAATCCCCTTTAATAACCGCAACCAATGCTGGTTTTGTAGCGAGCCGAACGACAAAGTCATTGCCTTT
Organism: Psychromonas sp.; assembly: GCA_036554425.1. Lineage (GTDB taxonomy): Bacteria > Pseudomonadota > Gammaproteobacteria > Enterobacterales > Psychromonadaceae > Psychromonas. The sequence continues at coordinate 625 of DATBNI010000474.1, read as the reverse complement.
CCTAAATACACTAGCGAAGAGAATTTGATCACCCATGCGCCGATTTGTGTGCCGAGCTGTAACGAATGTGCCGCTATGGTTCAGCGTACGGCATTCAGTTCATTATTTGCCTACCGGGATGCGATAAAAAAAGGGTTAACGCTCAAACATCAAAAAACTCTGGCTATAGGGTCGAACTGGACTAAACAGGAGCTGGCGGAATCTGAACTGGAAGGCAGTGCTTTTGAAGGGTTTAAACGCAGTGCATGGTTTATGTTTGAAATGATCCAGGCACGTATTAATTATCAAGGTTGGGAACTGCGGGTCAATAACGAAAAATTGTATCTTGAACAAGAGAATGAAGCTTTTGATTTTGATGGTACAACTTATGTCAATCTGGACAGTGCGGTTATCTATGCCATTAAAACCTTTCATCTTGATGAGCAGTTATTTACCCGGGTATTAAGTGTGATCGGCAAAGATAAGTTTGGCCAGGCAATCCGCTTGTGTCGTTTGCATCCGCAATTGACCAGTAAAAATAGAGAAGCCGTTTTTTTGGAAATTTTACAGAGTATCGGCTTGTAAGCGACAATAGCGATGATTAAATGCTATTAACAATCCCATCTTAAGCATCAGGAAATAGTGA
>DATBNI010000459.1:0-2281 GCA_036554425.1 Psychromonas sp. | reverse complement strand
ATTTCTATTTAGGGTTAGCCTCGGGTTGCATAGCCCTGCTATTGTTTTTTTTATCCGGAAGGAATCATGAGCAATATAGATGGTTATCAATATTATGGCAGAGAAGTTATGCGATATTATTATTAGGAGTAGTGAGTGATTTGACGCTGCAGTTGTATTATTTGTCAGATAAACATTTTCAATATTCTTTTGTCGCCTCTGTACAGCTTGTTTTTGTAATTTGGATACTTTTATACTGCCTGCGCAGCAAACACCTTAAAGACTGTTTTAGGCGCACCAATCATAGCCAGAGGACTTGAAGATTCGAAAATCAGTAATTCATCTGGCTATAATAAAAAACGGGGAAGTGAATCCCCGTTTTTTATTATATTCAATAACGTTTTACATTTTAGTGTAATTTTAAACGCGGGCGTAATATTTTATTAATGCTTTCGACTAAAGTAATTAATCCCGTGCGAAAATACCCATGAAGCGCAACTTGATGCATACGATACAGTGAAATATACACTAAACGAGCCACAGTCCCTTCAACCTTCATCGAGCCCTTGGTTAAGTTGCCCATTAAACTGCCCACGGTACTGTAATTACTTAATGAAACTAATGAGCCATAATCCGTATATTTATAGGGAGATAATGCTTTATGATTAAGTGATGCTTTGATGTTTTTAGCCACTAAAGAAGCCATCTGATGCGCAGATTGAGCACGAGGAGGAACAAAACCGCCATTGGGCAAGGCGCAGCTGGCACAATCGCCTATTGCATAAATACTATCATCTAAGGTAGTCTGCAGCGTTGGCTTAACAACCAGTTGATTGACCCTATTGGTTTCTAACCCTGCTATATCCTTCATAAAATCAGGCGCTTTGATGCCTGCTGCCCAAACAATTAAATCAGCTTCTATTAATTCCCCCTCTTTAGTGACCAACCCTGCTGCAGTCGCTTCAGTAACCATGGTATTGGTACGCACAGAAACACCTAATTTTAAAAGTTCCTGGTGTGCAGAACTGGATATTCTTTGAGGAAGTGCGGGTAAAATTTTATCACCCGCTTCAACAAGACTGACTTTAAGATCCGCCGTTTTAATATCTTCAAAACCATAACTGGTCACTTGTTCTAAAGAGTTATAAAGCTCAGCGGATAATTCAACACCCGTCGCGCCTGCACCCACAATAGCGACGCTTACTTTATTAGTTTGCTGCACGGCAAGTTGTAAATATTTATTCAACATACGGTGATGGAATTTTTTTGCCTGTTGCGGGCTATCTAAAAAAATACAATGCTCACGCACACCTTTAGTATTAAAATCATTACTCACACTGCCCAGTGCAATCACTAAAATGTCATAACTAAGGCTAGATTCAGGTAAAATCTTTATACCGTCATTATCTAACAATTCATCCAGCTGTATTTGTTTATTCTCTCTGTCGATATCAGACAACGCGCCAAGTTGAAAACTAAAACCGTGATTTTTTGCATGTGCGCGGTAACTTAATGCATCAATTCCATCATCAAGGGAGCCGGCTGCAACTTCATGCAGTAGAGGTTTCCACAAATGAGTTCTGTTTTTATCGACGAGCGTAATATGCGCTTTTTTCTTTCGTCCAAGTTTATGACCCAGTTCCGTTGCTAATTCAAGGCCACCGGCCCCTCCTCCAACGATCACGATTTTATCCATATACACCTCAAGTTTTTGTTAATAGCGTAAATTTATTATATTTAGCCAGTCAGATTCGATTACATTAAAACACTATTCAATAACAATGAGATTGCTGAAAAGGATCTTTAAATCAGCCTCGTTAACCGCCACTAAAAGAGGCTAATCCTGAGTATCAATAATAGTGTGTTAATGTAATGGAATGAAGATGCTATTTATTTGTGATCCAGATCAAACATGAGAGGTGATTATCGCTAGATTAGCAATAAAGTAAATAGGGGAGGCTAAAAAAAGACAAAATGGCAATTAACATTACCATTTTGTGAGACTTTATTGCTCTTTGAATTTCTTAATGGTTTGCAAATGATGTGATATATCTTGGAATTTATGTCCCTGCTTTTCATCAAATATGATTTGATAATATTTCGTAAGCTCATAATCACTTTCTTTTGAATCAATAACTTCATCAGTTCGGGAGAGAATACATAAACAATTCTTTTTGTTTTTAGCACGAAAATCACTGACACATTTGGTTTCAATATCTAAATATTCTTCCGGCCACTCTATTTTGCCAACCATGTTGTCTTCGGGGTGCAGATTAGGATTGAAAATAACTTGTTTAATACA
>DATBNI010000449.1:0-4350 GCA_036554425.1 Psychromonas sp. | reverse complement strand
TGTTCCATCTTATTAACGCTTCAAAACCAACAAGCCTGCCATCAAACAATGAAATGATAGGCTGATAATAAAGTTCCAATTCATTTTTTTGTATGGCTTCACGCAGCAACTTTTCGGTATCAATTTGCTTGAGCAGTTGATAACGCATCTCTTGATCAAAAATGACGTAGCAATTTTTGCCATTTTTCTTAGCTTGATACATTGCGATATCTGCATCTCTAAGCATTTCGTTAGCATCCTTATAGCCTGTCGTCTGCAGTGTGATGCCAATACTTACCCCTGTGTAGATATCGCTATTATTTATCGAGAAGGATAAGGAAAGTTGCTTAATAATTCGTTCAGCAATTTGTATAAAACGATAATTTTCATCACTTTCAAGCAAAATAACAAATTCATCGCCACCAAAACGTGCCAGCATATCGTTCTCGCGGATGGAGGCTTTTAAACGTTTAGAAACTTCAATGAGTAAATCATCCCCAGCGGCATGGCCGAGACTGTCATTCACTAGTTTGAATTGGTCCAAATCTAAAAATAAGATGGCAAAATTTCGCTCTTTATTTCTTGAGTGGCCATTTAATAATGTCTGTAAAAAGCTGCCAAACCAAGCTCTGTTATAAAGGCCGGTAAGGCTATCGTGAAAGGCATCATATCTTAATTTATATGCCGCCTCTTTCTGATAAGTAATATCGCTATGGCTACCGGCCATTCGTATTGCCTTACCGGCAGCATCTCGAATAGCAAGCCCCCTTGAAAGCACCCAGCGATAACTGCCATCATGATGTAATAATCTGTGCTCGCACTGAAAATGTGATGTTTTATCATCCAGATACGCACTTATTGCAGATTTTACCAAATTAAGATCCTTCGGATAAATCAGCTTGTACCACTCTTCGGGCGTATTTAAGGCATTACTTTCATCTGCATTTTTTCCAATAAGCGCAAAAAATCTGGGTGAAAAATACATCTCATTTTTTTTAATATCCCAGTCCCACAAGCCTTCGTTTGTCGCTCTGGCGACTAAGGCATATCGCTCTTCACTTTCCCTAAGCGCGAATTCGGATAATTCGCGCGCCTCCAGATTATCCAGAAAGTTATTGAACCCTTTAACCAATTCGCCCACTTCATCATCACTGCGTACAGGAAGTCGTTTGGCCTGTTTAAAAGTGTGATTTTGCAGCCCTTTGTAGGCGCTGATGACATTTTTAATAGGCTGTACAATATTACGAGAAAAATACCAGCCGGCGATGCAGGTCAAGAATATTCCTGCTAAGACAAGATAGAAGGTAATAGTGCCTATTCTATTGATATCCCTGAGCAGATTTTTTTCCGGAATCAGGCTGAAAATTTGCCAATCATACTCAGCAATTGCTATTTTTTGAATAAAGTAGTTGCCCCCGTTCCATAAATAACGATTCAAGTTATGGTTATTAGTGACAGTGAAAGGAAAGATATCTTTTACAGGTTGGCCAATTTCATTTTGTTTAGGGCTATAGGCAATATTATTCCGTTGATCGATAAGGTAAACAGCAACGCCTCCATTACCATCTTTGTCCGAAATTTTTGCATTTAAACTTTCTATATTAATGTTAACCAGGATCAGTGCAATAGGCCGGTTCACCAATGAGACACGGTCAATCTTGTTAATAATCTTTGCTGCGCCTAAAACCATCTTATGGTTTGATGAGTTGTTGACATTTGGTAATATTCCTGACCAATAGACTTGTCTCGGACTGGCCAGTGCTTCCTGCCAAATCAGTGTTTTAATTTCGTTTCTGGTTTCATCCACATTTAAGGTGTCGCCAACATGGTAGTGTGTGCCGCCTGAAGTGAAAATATCGATTGAAACTAACCCCTGGAGGCTTAAATAACCGTTTAGTATGTAGCCAATTTGTGCCTTTGTGGCGAGATCAGTGTAGGTACTCGGCTCTGAGAATTCATCATCAAGTACATTGGTTATCGACTCTACACTGGAGATATTCTCAATTAAACTTTCGACTTGAGCTAATTTTGACTGCAGCAATTCAACTTTGTCATTAAGTAATTTGTTTGAGAACCGCCTTTCAGATTCTAGAATAGCCTGGCTGGCATTTTGATATGAAATGATGCCGACAATTAACAGCGGAATTATGCTGATAATTGTCAGAAAACCGATATATTTTGGAAATATTTTTTTGTAATTGCGGTACATGATCACCTCGTGCAGCTATTGACCTGGTTGAGTGATAGTTTTTGCTTCAATAATAATATTAAGTGGCATTTTTTTGCCGGATAGAAGGTTATTAGCGGATAAAATCCCTTGATATCCCTGTTCTGCCGCTTGCTGATCTACAGTGGCCAGGAGTGTGCCTGATTTAATCGCGTCCAGCGCTTGAGGGATAGCGTCAAAAGCCGCCACCCGCACATCCTTTTTCCCCGTCGATTGCAGGTATTCAATGACCCCTAATGCCATCATGTCATTGGCGCAGAATATCGCCCCGATCTTGGGATGATCTTTATAGAGTGCTGTTATTAGTTCAAAGGCTTCATCAATTTTCCAATTCGCACTTTCAGTTGCAACTAGCGTTGCAAATTCAGTTTCGGCAAATGCCCGGACAGCCCCATTTTTTCGAAACTCCGCATTCAATGCGCCACGTATCCCCTCTATAATAGCCACTTCAGTAGGTTGAATTAATTTATCAGTCAGGACCTTAGTTGAGTTATAAGCGGCAAGTTCATTGTCAACACTGATAAAAGGAACATTTAACAGACCGACCCTTTTGGAATATTCCTGATCCAAGCGATTATCGATATTAATAACAACAATACCCTTATCTTGAGCCTGCTTTAAGATTGGAATAAGCTCAACAGAATCGCCAGGGGCTATCACAATCGCATCGACCTGCTGCCGAATAAGATCCGCAACAATGCCAATCTGCTGCTGTATGGACGTTTCTTGTGCAGCAGTTCTGACCAACAGTTGAATCCCTAAATCTTTTTCCGCTCGGCGAGCCCCTCGCTCCATCTCTATAAAAAAGGGGTTGGTGAGGGTTTTCATCACCAGCGCAATATTTTTTTTATCTTGCGTTTCGCTCAGTTCAACTTTAGTTTCAGATCCTGCAGAGGGTTTAGGCACTGCGTCTTCACTGCAGCCAACAGTAAAGAGCATCAATAGTATAAGGCCTGAAAATTTAACAAATAAAGCGGAAGTAAACATTCTGATAGTAGGGCTCATATTTATATCTCCTAATGTTGAGAATAAGTATTTGATTTACTTATGTTAGCTGGCTTGTATCTAATTGTAATTTTTATATTTCAGATACTGTCACTACCTCACAATAAACAGCAATAAAAGGCTGGTTACTCAATAATGCGTTATAAATCTTAATGTTATTTGGTAAACCAGTAATAAGTTATCGGTGTGAATTAATTATTATAAAGCCTGTTGTCGGTTGGAATCACTCAAGCGAAATATGGCCAAATCACTTCCGCTATTTCTAAAAAAACAAAATAAATGTATCCGGCTTTAGTCATTTGATAATTGAAGTTCCAGGTAAAGTGGAGGGTAAAATTATTTTTACATACTTGGACGCATTTCATCCTGATGGGCTTATGTGAGTGAATTAAAGGTTAGATACTAAGTGAGGGAAGAATAAAAAAACTCATATAGGTCCTAAAATGCCAATAACAGTTCCTCAGATCCAGAGAGATGGTCATTATATCGGCGGCGCAGACAAGCTTCGCGATATCGTCAAACAAAACGTTGAGCCTAATTATGATCGCGGGCAAAGTTGACTGTCTCCTTGCAAAGATAATTAGTTTTCATTAAATTTAAAATCAATCAGTTAAATTATATCCCTTTACATAAACGGCCATTATATAAGACCTGTTTTACAACTACTACAGGCTGCCTTTTTTAGCCCTATGAGGGCATAATTAACTCAGTCTTAATTAACACGGGTTCAGCAACGCGGGGCTATTGCTTAGCAACGGTTCCTGAGGTCAATGAACAGGTGCTGCTGTTTTACCGCATCTCATTAGCGCCAGGTGGGGTGGTTGAGGTGATTGACAAAGAGAGCTCCAGCGGTGAATCAAACCTTGTTCAAAGATGTGCTAAAGCTGCTTGATGCCAATATGTTAGGCATAGATGTGATTATTGAGAAGGGCATTACAACTGATTATAGAGAGCAAAATGATCTTCTTCATTGACGGTGTTTTTTTGTTCCTGGAAAGCTACTTCTGGGTATTATCATTATATATTCTGACCCAACAAAGCCTGTTAAGACTGGGCTTGCGGATTGTGAAATTATCTTTAAAAATCGTTTTAGCTCTATCACTCAACTCATATAATTGATCCATTATATCTTGGAGTTA
>DATBNI010000405.1:0-2493 GCA_036554425.1 Psychromonas sp. | reverse complement strand
TAGACAAAGCTCATTAATTTAACTTCCTCCGATCCTTGTTAGATTGCTTTAACCATTCAAAAAACTCTGTACAATCTTTTATATACCAGGCCGGCAGGCTGCCGTGGTCCTCTAAGAACCACGGCAACAGATCTCCACGTTTTATTTTTCTTTTTTTCATTAGTGTTTACCATAAGTTATATTTTTAATTTCAGGATCCCAACAAGCTCTGCAATCTTTACATTCATTATCTTGATCTGGAGCCGGACAAGTACGTGACGTTGTACTGACCGTTGATGTATTAGGCCATGAAGCCGGAGCCTCCTGGTCAACCATCGTTGCGGAAAATCTAACAACTAGATTATCAGGCTTTAAATGCATGTACTTCTTGGTCCAGGCTTCACGCGTTGGCATCCAGTGTTTTTTTGTAGGTGTCAACTTACACACTTCAAAAATTTTTAATAGATGCGCTTCGTCTTGAACGTCGCCGGAGTCATGCCATCTAAAAACATCGGGCTTTTTAGAATTGATTAACAGGGCCATTGCTTCAACCCAGTACGGGTTCTTTATAGCCGCTAGCCGTCTGTATTGCGCAGCCTGCACAACTGAAAAAACATAGCAGCCTTTTAAAGCATAACAACCATGACAGACTGAACCCTCTATATTAACTAATTTTGATCCGGTTTTGCATTCTTTAGCAGGTAAACCAATCGACCAACCCGGCATTTTTGAGGGCTTTGAAAGACCTCCGACCAGGTTCCAAGCTTCTTGTGTATTCATATTACTTTCTCCTATTATTAATTGATTTTGTAATTATAAACTTTTTTATTTTAAATTCACTTGTCAACATTGTCGCAGTGCAAATTGTCACTGCGACAAAATGTCGCAGCTTGTGGCTCTGCTTGACGCTCGCTTCGCTCGCTTGTTGCTTGTTGCTTGTTGCTTGATGCTTGATGCTTATGCCCCACACAACCCTGTGGGGCTTGGGGAATGTTTTGATTTTTTTAAAGAGCAGTAAACATACAACAAGGCCCTTGATAAGATTACAATGCTTATCTCATTAACAACATAATATTTAAGTCCAGAAGTTATGGACTCGCTTATCGGCTAGAGTTCTATGGTCTAGCTTTCCTCCGCGTTAGCGGATAAAGGATAAGCACAGTATTTTAGCTGTCACTCTCGCGACAACAGGATTGCTGTATCACCTTTGAGGCTGTTATGCTGTCGCAACATTTAAGCAACTGCCAAAATTTGCCACCTCATTTGATCAGTTAAGTTTATAATAAACTTACTGGATCCTAACTCAACTGATCCCAGGTCCAACACCATGCTAGCGCTTTTAAAAATTTGCATTTAGCATTGAACCAGGGATCAGCACCCAGAGTACCACCATGAAAGGCATCTCGTACTTTTTGCCCTACTGGACTGGGTCACCGATCCCAGGTCACTCACTCTTCCGAAGCAATTAGTATATTTTACTATACCGCAAGTGACCAGGGATCAGCATCAGTGAGGTTTCGCGCACGATCCCCTCTCCATGGACGGGGGCGTCAGCTTTTTCTCAACTGATCTAATCCTACTTGCTTTTGTTGGTGCAAGTCCCAAAGTTATTTTATTGTTTATTTAAATAACTAAACATAATCATAAGATACCATAGCTGAAATTTTATATCTACGCGCAAACTGTCGCACCCTGGGCCAGGGTTCCAGGACCTGGAATCCTGTCAACTCAACAAAGTGACGCGCGACAATTTGTCGCAGGCAGGTGCGACAATATTGACAATGGTCCCAGGTCCTGGAATCTGGTATCATGGGGCATGTCAAAAATAATAGGAGAAAAAATGAAAGTATCAATTAAACCATTAGATGAAAAACCAGGAGTGTTAACTCTCACTAAAAATATGCTTTTTACTTGGCAAGATATAGAAGAGGCATGTATTAAATTAAATTGTGATAATCATAAAATGTGGGATGAATTATCTGGTTTTCCAAATAAAAAAAATAAATGTGTTGGAGTTTTAGAAACGGAGGGCAAATGAAATACAAAGGTTATTTAATAAACTTAACACCAAAGAAAGGAACTGAAAGTCTTTGGAGATTAGAAATCGAAAAGAATAACAAGGTTGATTGTTACACAGTTGAAAACACTGCAGCCTTATACAAGGTGCAGGAATTTGCACTTAATCAAATTGATAAGTTAATTACAGAGGAGGCCGCATCATGAACTTAGCATTAAAACTATTATTATTTTTTATTGGTATGGCATTATCAATGGTTGGAATAATGACTTCATTACATGCACCACAACACATGGTTTTAGGTGTGTTAATTTTTTTCAGTGGATTTGTGATATTGTTTTCAAGTATGAGGCCAAACTATTAACTGCGACACTATGTGCAATGGCGCATGGTTCAGGGTTCTGGTATCATGGGTCAATTAACAAATAGGAGAAATATGAATAATATAACTAACACATGCAATGAATGCGGCGAAGACGCTAAATATGATGAATGGA
>DATBNI010000380.1:0-2100 GCA_036554425.1 Psychromonas sp. | reverse complement strand
TATAACGAAACTTGGATAACGTTAGTAAGGGTTCACTCTGGTCAGCAGTGCCGGTTTTAGGATCCACATTAGTAAATATACAACGTGAGCAAGGTTTACTGACTTCAAATTCGACTTCTCCAATCTTAATGCGCGACCAGCTGTCTTCAACAAAAGGGAAATCACCTTTGACAACAATATTAGGGCGAAAATGTAAAGCGGTTACGGGCGTGGTTAAGCGCGCATTAAGCTGCTCTACTGAGGCTTGATTAATCAATAATAACGGGTAACCATCGGCAAATGAAACCGGTGTGTCTGTATTTTTTACGCAGCGTTGCGTCTCTTCTGCAAAAAAGACCAGATGGCATTTTTTGCGCAAAAATGTTGAAAACCATTGGTCATAATCATCATGACAATGTACCGCGTTCAGATTATCAGACCACAGCTGCGCATTTTTAGTCTGCCGGCTAAAGTGGGTGGGATTAATGGTTAATGAGGGCATATTTGGGGCATTGACTATTAATATTTTTTTTGAAAACTGCACCTCTATTTGGGTGAGCTGCGGATAATCTCGGCCGGTAATAAATGTGCCCTGCTCATCAATCAGCATATAGCGACGATCTAATTTCAAACCTTTTTTTTCAACTTTTGCAGCAGGTTGGTTAATCGCTTTGACTGATTTAATGGGGTAAATGTAAATATCTGTAAGTGTTTGCAAGTTAAAAGCCTTCTTAAGCAGGTTTTATTCAGTGCGTTCAGCCATGTAACCGAGGTAATCTGGAATACGCGTAGTGTAACTTTTTCCGATATGTAACGAATCTATTATAAAGTCGGCAGTAGAAATGTTAGTAGCAACGGGGATGTTCCATACTGCAGAGATTCGTAATAGTGCTTTCACATCGGGATCGTGCGGCACCGCATTCATGGGATCCCAAAAGAAAATTAACAGATCAATTTCGCCTTCCGCTATTTTGGCGCCAAGTTGCAGATCCCCACCCATTGGACCTGAGAGCAAACACTGAATAGGCAAACCTAATTTACTCGCTAAGAGGCTGCCTGTAGTGCCCGTAGCATAAAGCTGGTGCTCTTTTAATATATTGATACGTCTTTGTGACCAGTTTAACAGTTCTGTTTTCATATGATCGTGTGCAACCAGTGCGATACGCTTATATCTTGGTAATTCGCGTGTTATATATTGCATTGCAGTTCCTTAAAAATGGCCGTGAGAGGCGAAGTCTATCGCTTATTACTTATCACGGTTCCGTTATGCTGAGATAAATCCGTTTAAAGACGCGGTGTTTAAAGCGCCTTTTGAATTGAAGCCAGTATGTCAAAGACTCGCCCTGTGCAGAGTCAGTATAGAGATGGAATTTTAACCTATTGTAACCCAGTGAAAGCTCGCTAGCCAGTCTCCTCCAAGAGAGGAAAAGTTAAGATAGGGCTGTTCACTATTTTTTGGAGAGCTGAAGCGGTTCAAAATCGTGGCATGGGATTTTGTCTAATTAGTACAACTTAGTGACTACTGGCAATACTTGGAGGCGTTTTTGCTGCGCTAAAGAGATTAAATATTTCAGGGAAGGGAGTCAAAAAAGAGGGGATCAACATAGTTAATACCCGCTTTTTTGCAATAAAGATTAAGCAGAATAGCGTTTGTCACCAAACATGAGTTTATAGATTAACCAGATAGATAAAATCAGGGTTAAGGTGACTGAAAAGAAATTTGATCCTAACTCAGGGTATTGTATGCCAAGAAAAGCAGAGTAAGAAAATATGCCAATAAAAAAGGTTACCCAGGCCGGGCGAATACTGATTTCATTATCAGCTTCTTTAATATAAAGACCATAAAAGTGATTCACAGAAAAGAATAGCGTCAGAAAGGCAAAAGGGGAAAACTGAATGGGTTGTTTGGTCAGCATAGAATAGCAAGCACTGAGTGAAAGCCCTATGATGTAAGTGTAAGCAAGCCATTTTAATGAAATAGTAGGTTGACTCATAGAGCGTTTCCTTCAAAAGGTTGTGAAATATTAACATTAAAAATAGCATGATAAATCACTTAAATCCTCTTTTTATTCGTCATTTTTCCACCGCTTAAATGAAAATTTTAGATTTATTTTATTTAAC
>DATBNI010000298.1:0-4974 GCA_036554425.1 Psychromonas sp. | reverse complement strand
ATTATCACCTGGGGGGGATGTTTGTATAAAGCACTGGATGCAGCGCAGCAACTTGAAACCTTGGGCATTGATGCGGAAGTCGTCGATTTACGCTGTTTACGCCCCTTAGACAGAGCAACTATTTTAGATTCAGTGCGTCGTACCCACAGGGCGCTTATTGTTGACGAATCATGGAAAAGTGGCGGTATGTCCGCTGAAATGAGCGCCACCATTGCGGAACTGGGACTCTGGTATTTAGATGCTCCCATTAATCGTCTTTGCGGCGCTGAAGTGCCCACCCCTTACGCATACCATTTAGAGCAGGCAAGCTTGCCGCAAGTAGCACAAATTATCGCAGTTGCTAAGCAGATGATGGAGTCAGCCCAGGAGGATCTATGATGAGCAACAATGAACATGACTTAAAGATGCCGTCTTTTGGTTCTGATATGAAAAAAGGAACGCTAACACAGTGGCTGGTTAAAGAAGGCGACCATGTAAAACGGGGTGATGTAGTCGCTGTCATCGAAACCCACAAGGGGGCAATAGATTTGGATCTCTTTGAAGATGCATTAATAATAAGCTTGCTGGTCAAGGAAGGAGAGCAGATCGCAGTTGGAGAGCCTATTGCCAGATTAAGATCGGTTAAAGACGGTGAAAATACAGATTCACGTCCGACAAATGTTGCCGATATCGCTCCAGGTCCTATGTCCACAACAACCACTGCAGATATAAATCCAACCCCTGCGTCCACAACAACAGCTGAAGATATAAATCCAAGCCCTGCATCCAAGGCCGCTGAGCAATCTGACAATAACTTAACAGCTCCTAAACGTTTTATTTTAGCAACACCCGCTGCGCGATCTTTTGCAAAACAGCAGCAATTTACCTTAAACGCATTGTTCCCCAATAAAATGAATAAAATTGTCACTTTGGCTATGGTCGAGCAGGCAATAAAACAAAAACAGCTTAGTCAGCCGCCACCAGCGACTGCTGAAAACGCGGTAGCATCGGCAGACAATACAGCAGCGCCTAAAAAAGGCTTTGATAAAGAAGCCATGCGCCAGGCGATTAGCGCAACAGTGACACGCTCAAAACAACAGATACCCCATTATTATTTGCGCCAGCGTTTGGATATAACCAACCTAGAGGACTATTTACTGCAGGTTAATGCAGGACTCGCCGTAGAAGATCGCCTGCTATTAGCTGCGCCTTTATTGTGCGCCATTGCACGTGTCTTAATGGATAACCAGCAGCTTAATGGCGAATATATTGAAGATCATTTTGTTTCATGTGAAACAGTGCATTTAGCCAATACGGTTAATTTACGTGGCGGAGGATTGGTCATGCCGGTGATCCGCGCGGCACAAACACTGTCACCCTCGGGCATGATGAAACTTCTTAAGCAGCAGGTGACACGTGCGCGCAATGGCAGATTAGTCTTTTCTGAATTAAGCGGCGGCAGTTTTACCGTGACCAGTCTTGGTGAACGCGGTGCAGAGCAGATGTTTGCTGTTATTTTTCCGCCACAGGTGGCGATCCTGGCTTTAGGCAGCCCTCATCAGGAGGTGCTGGCCGTCGATGCTTCGATAAAAATACGCTCCGTTATTGAGGCTTCCCTTGCAGCCGATCACCGGGTCAGTGATGGCCGTACCGGCGCTCGTTTTCTTTATCAGTTAAACCTGCTGCTGCAAAAACCGCAAGTTTTGTGGACAGTTCAAATGAGCGCTTTATCTGATAATGCTAAAGCAGATTAAAAATAAAAAGATAATAAACCGAGAGGATTTATGAACAACAATGAATTAAAAACACTCATCCTTGAAGAGTTAAGTAATATTGCCCCTGAAATAGAAGCAGATCAAGTGCCCGGTGATCAAGATATGCGCGAAGCACTGGAGCTCGATTCGATGGATTTCCTTAATTTAGTGATCGCTGTTTCCAAGCGTACACAGGTGGCCATTCCAGAAGCTGATTACGCTAAGGTGCTCACGCTGAATGCAATGATCTCTTATCTGACGGATCACCCTTAAATTAAGTCTTTCTCTTTTTACACTCTGGACGAGGGTGATTCTCCAAGCCCAATTCACTCCAAACAAGTGAAGCATTTACTTTTGTCCTATTTTTCACCACATTATAATTTACCTGTTCGATTATTTCCCTTTCTCCCTATAAATTTGAGGCAACAAAGCAATAACAAGCCGACCATGTTGTGACAACAAGTTGATAAAAAGCAATTCAGAATATAAAACCAGAAAATGATAACACCTTGGAATATAAAGCTATAAAGGCATAAAAAATTAGTAGCACAATCTAGATAAAGATATCTAAACTAGTATTAAATCAAACCATAACGGAGTGTGTATTATGATTATCGGCGTCCCTAAAGAAATTAAAAACCACGAATATCGTGTCGGTATGGTCCCAGGCAGCGTACGTGAATTAACCAATCATGGGCACCGGGTTCTTGTTGAGAAAAATGCAGGTTTGGGCATTGGTTTCAGTGATCAGGACTATATTAATGTTGGTGCATCTATTCTGACACATGCGGCAGAAATATTCGCCAGCGCTGAAATGATAATTAAGGTAAAAGAGCCCCAGGCAATTGAACGTGCCATGTTGCGTGAAGGACAAATTCTATTTACTTACCTTCACTTGGCACCCGACCTTCCGCAAACTGAAGATTTGATTAAATCAAAAGCAATTTGTATTGCCTATGAAACAGTCACCGACAATCAAGGTGGTTTACCGCTTTTAGCACCTATGTCAGAAGTTGCAGGACGCATGTCAATTCAAGCAGGAGCACAAGCGCTTGAAAAATCTAATGCAGGCCGTGGCATGTTATTAGGCGGTGTTCCCGGTGTTGCTCCTGCCAAGGTTGTCATTATTGGTGGTGGAATGGTCGGTAATAATGCTGCACAAATGGCCGTGGGCATGGGCGCTGAAGTGGTTATTCTGGATCGTAATGTTAATGTGTTACGTCGTCTTGATGCTCAGTTTGGCAATAAAATCAAAACCGTGTATTCAACAACGGAAGCGCTGGAAGAACATGTCCTTGAAGCTGATTTAGTGATTGGCGGGGTACTGGTTGCCGGCGCTGCCGCACCTAAATTAGTCACGGCTGAACATATTAAAAACATGAAACCAGGATCTGCCATTGTTGACGTTGCAATTGATCAAGGCGGCTGTATTGCAACCTCAAAAGCCACAACCCATGCAGATCCAACCTTTATTGTTGATGACGTAGTTCACTATTGTGTTGCTAATATGCCGGGTGCCGTTCCGCTGACATCAACCTTTGCATTGAATAATGCGACCCTGCCCTTCATCATAAAGCTTGCAAATAAAGGGTATAAAGAAGCTTTATTAAGTGATCCCCATTTCTTAAATGGTCTCAATGTTATCAATGGTCAGGTAACTTGTGCCAGTGTGGCACAAAACCTAGGATTTGAGTTTGTTGATCCTAAAGTAGCCTTAGCATAACCTTTATTAGCGCTGCCCTATGGTGGCGCTTTTTTTGCATTATCATTTTTATATTAGTAGCTGGGTATTCACCTTAACCTCTTCCATGACCACATAAGTACGGGTTTCCTTAATACTGGGCAAGGTCAGTAAGGTTTCAGCAAGCAATTTACGATACGCTGACATGTCGGCAACGCGCGCCTTCAGCAGGTAATCAAAATCGCCCGAAACCAAATGGCATTCTTGAATCGCCTCGGACTGCACAACGGCTTTGTTAAACTGTTCAAACACATCGGGCTTACCGCGGCTCAAGGTTATCTCAATAAAAACCAGCAGGGCAGCTCCCAAGTATTGCGGGTTAAGCGTTGCAATGTAACCTGTGATAAAACCCTGTCGCTCAAGGCGCCTTACGCGCTCGAGACAGGGAGTAGGACTGAGATCAACACGCTTGGAAAGTTCAACATTGGATATCCGCCCATCTTTTTGCAACTCATTTAATATTTTACGATCAATACGATCCAGCTCTTTCATTGCCCAGCCTTGTTTTAATTCATTTAATTAAGCTCTTTATTTCACAAAACTCAGACGCTATCAAGCTATACCAATATTGATCAGTCAATTGCCTCAAAAAAATGAAAAAAATCTGTTGTTTGCAGCGTCATAATCCTGATTGCATCGAATACTACCCCCGGCCTGAGCTTAATCAGTTTAGATCAGCAGTTGTTTGAGTGGCAGAGCAAGAGACTAAGCAGCTAACAAACGCAGCCACATTCCGATCGGCGTGGTGAAACCTGTGGTCACCGACTTGATTTGACCTTTACTTATAACCAGTAATGTCGGCGTCACTGACACGCCCCACTCTCTGGCGATCATCCCCTTAGGATCGTTGACCGTACTGAAGCTGTATTGTCTGCCGCTAAGATACTGCTGAAGACGCTGCTGCGAGCCGGAACTTAAGACGACAGTGACCACTTGATAATGATCTTCGATAAAATCAACCGAAGGTGACACTGTACTGCAGACACCGCACCAGGTTGCCCAGAAATATACCAAAACGGGTTTGTCCTGACTCAGGGAAATAAGATCAATTGCCTCCCCCTGAATGCTTGTTGCGACTAATGCCGGGGCGCTGCCGGAAACAATTGATTTGGCACGCCAATAATCAACACTCCAGCCGACAGTGATAACGACCAACAAATAAACACTTATTTTTTTACCCCATGCCAGCATTTTAGCCGTTATTTTAGAGATCACTGTTTTTCCCCTGCGCCTGTTGAAGCGCAGATAAAACCAGCTGACTGCTTAATATTGTAGATAAAGGCAGGCCCTGCGGAGCCCCGGGCCCATAAACGATATTAAAGGGTACGCCGTAACGGCCATATGACTGTAAATAGGCAGTGACGGAATCAGAGCGGACTGTCCAATCTCCCTGCATTAATAAAACGTTTTCTGCCTGCAGTGCGCTGTATACAGGTTCCTGCAAAATAACGCCGATTTTATTGGCCTTACAGGTAATACACCAATCCGCGGTGATATCAA
>DATBNI010000069.1:0-3295 GCA_036554425.1 Psychromonas sp. | reverse complement strand
TTCAAGCAATCGCCAAGGACAGGCGCCTGATGTCAGATCTGGTGATTAACCATTGCTCCAGCCGAAGCGCCTGGTTTCAAAATTTTATTAAAGGGAAGGGGCCAGGACATGACTTTTTCTACACCGCCAGCCCCGAGGATGATCTTTCCAGTGTTGTACGGCCAAGGACGTCAGCACTCTTAAATGAAATTCAAACGGGAAAAGGTGTGCAGCATGTTTGGTGTACTTTTAGCCATGACCAGGTGGATTTTGATTTTAGAAATCCAGCGGTACTGGAAAGCTTCGTGACTATTATTCGTCAGTATCTGGATATGGGCGTCAGGATTTTCCGTTTAGATGCCGTGGCGTTTTTATGGAAAAAAATAAATAGTGAGTGCATTAATTTGCCCGAAACTCACATTATTATACGCTTGCTTAGAGCCTTGATTGAACATGCAGAGCCCGATGCTATTATTATTACTGAAACCAATATCCCTAATGCCCAAAATCTAACCTATTTCGGTAACGCCAATGAAGCGCATGCCATTTATAATTTTGCATTACCGCCTTTATTGGTTCATACCCTGGTCAGTGGGGATTGTAAGCATCTTAAGCGCTGGTTGATGAGTATGCCGCCTGCGCAAAACGGCACCTGTTATTTTAATTTTATCGCTTCCCATGACGGTATAGGTTTACGTCCAGTGGAGGGGTTATTAAGCGATCAGGAACTAAACACGCTGGCGGTGACCCTGGAAAACTTCGGCGGGAAAACCTCCTGGCGTACCACGGATCAAGGCCAGCAAAAACCCTATGAGATTAATATCGCCTTATACGATGCACTGCAAGGGACCATTGAGGGCGAAGACAAACTGGGATTTTACCGATTTATTTGTGCTCATGCGATCATGCTGGGTATGGAAGGTATACCCGGGATATACATACACAGTCTGCTGGGCACAAGAAACGACTATGAAAAAGTACAAAACACCCAGCATAATAGAGCCATTAATCGCCACCGTTGGGATTATAATGACTTGAAGGAAAAGTTATCCGGGCATCCTGATCACCACAAAAATGTTTTATTTGAGTTGAAACATTTAATTAATATTCGTATGAAACAAAAGGCATTTCATCCTAATGCAACACAATTTACATTGCATTTAAGAGAGCAATTATTTGGTTTCTGGCGTCAGAGCCAAGACCGGGCACAAAGTATTTTTTGTATCAGCAATGTCAGTAAAAATACCTTGGAGCTGTCTCTTAGTGAATTGAACCTGATTACAACTGAAAATTGGTACGAGTTGATCACCAGGGCAAAAATCGAACCTTCGCAATCAAGCATTAGTTTATTGCCTTACCAAACCCTATGGATAAGCAACCTTGATATGGATGTTTAAATGCTTATCAAGTAGTTTGGGTATAACTAGGCTATTATTTTAATATCCTCCATTTACCCAGAGTTTATTAAAAGCTGCCAATGGAAAATATTGACTATGCCAAGCTGAGAGAACTAATGGTCAGCGAGCAGATTGAAAGGAGAGGCATTACCAGCAGTGACGTCTTAAATGCGATGAGAGCTGTCCCTCGGCATCTGTTTGTGCCGCAAAAGCTTTTAAATGAAGCCTACGCTGACTACCCGCTGCCTATTGGATTAAATCAAACCATTTCACAGCCCTATATAGTCGCCCTGATGACTGAAGCGCTGGCATTAGAAAACCATCATAGGGTACTGGAAATTGGTACAGGATGCGGTTATCAAACGGCAGTATTAGCTGAACTAGCTGATCAGGTTTATAGCATTGAAATAGTCCCTGAATTAGCTGAACGCTCAAGAAAAATATTACAGCAATTAAACTATCAAAATATTCATCTCAAATGCGGAGACGGTTTAACTGACTGGGCAGCGCAAGCTCCCTTTGACCGGATTATTGTGACAGCCGCACCCGCTAAATTGCCAATGCAATTGCTCAAACAGCTAAAGTTGAATGGCTGCATGGTTATTCCCTTTGGCTCATCCTCGCAAAATTTATATCGTATTATTCGACAATCAGACAATAAAATACAACAACAACTATTAGCCCCGGTAAGATTCGTTGCCATGACCGGAAAAGTTGAGCAAAATAACGGTTTTATTCGTCCCTCATAACGTTTCCGTCCGACAAAGCTGGTGCCTGATTAACGGGCTGGTTAATAAAAAGTCGGAATAAGTCCGCGAATGCCATCAATAAACATCTGTACTGACATGATAAGCAGCAACATGCCCATCAATTTTTCTAATGCGGTTAAGCCTTTGGTTCTTAACAGCTTGTATAAATAGGGAGAAAACAATAATACGGCTGCCGTTAATGTCCAGGCAATAAGCAGTGACAGGAATAATTCACCCGTATGCTCGCTATTGGTTTTGGCTAATACTAACAAGGTTGCAAGCGCAGCGGGACCGGCAATCATAGGCATAGCAATGGGCACAATTAAGGGGTCATTGGAATCTTTTGTGGTAAATAGATTTTCTCCATTAGGAGAGGGGAAAATCATCTTTAATGATATAACAAAGAATATAATACCGCCTGCAATAGTAATAGCTTGGGTTTCCAAATGAAACAGACTTAAAAAACCTTCACCAAAAAACAGAAAAATCACTAGAATCAACAAACCAATCAGCATTTCTCTGATAATTATTTTGCTATGTCTTTGTTTATCTACATTTTTTAGTATGCTTAATAACAACGGGACATTGCCAAAAGGATCTAAAATAAAAAACAATAATATCGCCGTTGAGAAGAGTGGGAAGGTGCTTTCCATCTAAATTTTTCCTTGAAATCCGTTTTGGTTATATTTGACCAGGGCATGCTAAAAAAGGGGGCTTACAGCTGATCTTTTTTTACCTGTAAACTTTATCAACTCCCATTAATCTTAAAAAAAATTTGGTTTTGTCGGTGACATTCATTGTCCTGATTAATGGTTGAAAATTACGGTCTTGAAAATAATTAATAATTTGTATTTAATCGTGCTTAACGATAACTTATTATGTGTCACAGTTGCTGCTTTTCATGCTTTAAATGCTGCATTAAGCAAATAATAAAAAATATAGGAAATGATATGATAATTGATATTAAACCGCTTGAGCTTTCTAAGCGGGGGGCTTGTCCAGAAACCTACAGTTTTGGAACTGATTTTTCTGACCATATGTTTAGCCAAAATTTTGTACAAGATAGCGGTTGGGAGAAAGCTGAAATCACCCCTTATCATGCATTAACACTTGATCCATCAGCAGCTGTTTTTCATTACGGACAAGAAATATTTGAAGGTTTAAAAGCCT
>DATBNI010000283.1:0-3644 GCA_036554425.1 Psychromonas sp. | reverse complement strand
AGATTAACAGCGAGCGAATATTTACTGAAGAAGCGCAACTGCTTGCCTACGGGACAGACGCCAGTTTTTACCGTTTAATGCCCAAAATGGTGGTGCGTTTAAAAAATCTTGATGAAGTGATTTTCACCATTCAAGCCTGCGCTAAGTTCAACCTCCCTTGTACATTTCGCGCAGCAGGTACGAGCTTATCCGGTCAGGCGGTCTCAGATTCCGTTTTAATCATGCTCACCGATGATTGGCGTGGTCACAGCATTCACGATGACGGCCACAAAATCACCCTGCAGCCGGGCGTTATTGGTGCTGATGCCAACAAATACCTGGCCTCATTCGGGCGTAAAATAGGCCCGGATCCGGCCTCCATCAATACCTGTAAAATCGGCGGTATTGCGGCGAACAATGCCAGCGGAATGTGTTGCGGTACAGCACAAAACTCTTACCGCACCGTTGACAGCATGAAGTTGGTTTTTGCCGACGGCTCCTTGCTTGATACGTCCGATGACGCCAGTGTTGCGGCTTTTAAAAGCAAACAGAGTACCTTAATTTCAGGGATTAAAAACCTCTGCAGCGATGTAAAAAATAATAGCGAATTAACCCAGCGTATTCGCCATAAATATCGCCTGAAAAATACCACCGGCTATTCAATCAATGCGCTGGTTGATTACTCGGATCCTATCGATGTGATCAAGCATCTGATGATAGGTTCGGAAGGGACATTAGGCTTTATTGCCGAAATAACCTACAACACTGTAATTGAACATCCGCACAAAGCCTCTGCTTTAATCGTCTTTAAGGACATTGAAGAAGCCAGTCAAGCCGTAACGGCTTTGGCAAAAGATCCCGTGTCCGCGGTTGAAATGATGGACGGACGCGCGATGCGTTCGGTGGCAAACGAACCCGGCATGCCTGATTTTATCAAGCGCTTAGATTTAGAAGCCGGTACGTTATTGATTGAATCGCGTGCCGGTGACCAAGCCACACTGGAGCAGCAATGTGCCACCATCATGCAGACGACCGCGCAATTTGATGTGCTTGAATCTATCGCTTTCACCAGCGATGCAAAGACAGTTGCAACCCTATGGGGCATTCGTAAAGGCATGTTCCCGGCCGTTGGCGCAGTGCGTGAAGTCGGCACCAGCGTTATCATTGAAGACGTGGCTTTTCCCGTCGAAAACTTAGCCGCCGGTCTGCGTGATTTGCAGCAGCTTTTCGATCGGTTCCATTATGACGAAGCGATTATTTTCGGCCACGCGCTGGAAGGTAACCTGCACTTTGTTTTCACTCAGAGTTTTGACTTACCCGCTGAAATCAAACGCTATGGCGACTTTATGGATGCAGTCGCTGAGTTAGTCGCGGTGAAATATCAGGGTTCATTGAAAGCGGAACATGGTACAGGCCGTAACATGGCCCCCTATGTGGAGCTTGAATGGGGTAAAGATGGTTATGCCCTGATGCAGCAGATTAAAGCGTTATTTGATCCCCGTGGCCTATTAAACCCGGGGGTGATTATTAATGATGATCCGCATTCACACCTTAAAAACCTCAAACCTATGCCCAAAGCCGACGATCTGATCGATCGTTGTATTGAATGTGGTTTCTGTGAACCGGTCTGCCCTTCCCGCACACTGTCTCTGTCACCGCGCCAGCGTATTGTGTTATATCGCGAGCTGCAACGCCGCGAAGCAGCAGGCGAAACAGCCAACTTAGAAGCGTTCCGTAAGGTCTTTGAATACCAGGGAGTAGATACCTGTGCGGCCACGGGCCTATGCGCCGAACGCTGCCCGGTTGGCATCAATACCGGCGATCTGGTAAAAAAACTGCGCAGCGCGAAATACCAGAAATACCATTCTATCGCCCGCTGGACAGCCGATCATTTTTCAGCCACCACCAAAATGGTGAATATCGGACTTAAAGTCAATGCACTGGCACAGAAAACCCTGGGCGATAAAGCCGTCGGTAAAGTCACTAACGGATTGCGTAAGCTAAGCGGCGGTAAAACGCCAATGTGGATGCCGGAAATGCCGACTTCTAATCGCCATCGGCCGAAAAACACCCCTGCAAATGACAAAACGGGGGATAATAAAAAGGTCGTTTATCTGCCTTCATGCGCCAGTCGTACCATGGGACAACAAGCAGACAATACTGATCATCGCCCGCTCACAGAAGTAACCACATCCCTGCTCACCAAAGCCGGCTTTGAAATCATTATTCCTGACTCCCTGAGCGATCAATGCTGTGGGATGCCCTACGACAGCAAGGGCATGACCGCGATTGCAAAGCAAAAATCGCAGCAGTTGGAAGACGCACTGTGGCAGGCAAGTGAACAGGGAAAGTGGCCTGTTTTAATGGATACCAGTCCCTGTGCAAAACACAGCATTGAGCAGTTTACTCAGCCGATGGAAATCCTCGAGCCCACGGCTTTTGTGCTCAACTACCTGCTCGAACATTTAACCCTTTCACCGCTAAAAGAAACGGTACTGCTCCATATTACCTGCAGTTCCAGGCGCATGGGCCTTACAAACAGTATGCTTAAACTCGCCAAGGCCTGCGCCTCAGAAGTGATTGTACCTGAACATATTCAGTGCTGTGGTTGGGCGGGAGATAAAGGTTTTACCACACCTGAACTCAATGCCGCAGCGCTGCAGACACTCAAAGAGCAGGTGCCGGACAACTGCACGCGCGGATTCAGCAACAGCCGAACCTGTGAGATAGGTTTATCCCACCACAGCGGCGTTCCTTATCAGTCTATCTTGTATTTGGTAGATGAAGTGAGCGCTTAGTTATAAAAGAGCAACAATAGAAGCGCCGCAATCTGGCGTACAAACAATAAAACCATTGTCCATAGGGCGGATAATGGTTTTATTCCTGTATTTTAACCGCCGAGCCTAAAGGCTCAGTTCCGAAAACATAGCGGGTTAATTATTTTTCAATGATTTTGAGCGAATACAAATCATGGCGGCGATCTTTCATCGCATGGACACTGCCGTGGCTATGTAATGCTTTTAAGAGATCTAAATTAACGTCCACAATTAAGCTCATTTCCGAGTTAGGCGTAGCTTCTGCTTTAATACCAGTGGTTGGAAATGCAAAATCTGACGGTGTAAACAGTGCCGACTGCGCATACTGAATATCCATATTATTAACCCGGGCCAGGTTGCCGACCGCACCGGCAATGGCCACATAACACTCATTTTCGATGGCACGCGCCATTGCACAATGACGCACACGGGTATAACCATTTTGAGTGTCGGTTAAAAAGGGCACAAATAATATATTCATCCCCTGATCGGCCAATAAACGCACGTATTCCGGAAATTCAACATCGTAACAAATCATGATCCCCACTTTGCCGCAGTCGGTATCAAATACTTTGATTTTATCTCCCCCGGTCATGATCCAGTTTCTTTTTTCTGAAGGGGTAACATGTATTTTGTCATAACGCTCCCAGGACCCGTCCCGGCGGCATAAAAATCCTGAATTATAGAGCTTGTCATCAACCACAAAGGGCATGCTGCCGGTGATAATGTTGATATTGTAGGTAATAGCAAACTCGATAAATTTATCCCGAATAGGGATAGTATAATCCGCTAACTTACGGATGGTTTCCGGGATGCTTAAATGATGGAATTGCGCCATCAGGGGCGCAT
>DATBNI010000276.1:0-2209 GCA_036554425.1 Psychromonas sp. | reverse complement strand
AATTCATTTGCTTTATAGCTAACCTTGTTCATAAAACCTCCTTTCAGCCTTAGTGGCGCGTCGTGCTGATATGATACGAATAACCTCACCACCCTCACTATCTCTTTGAGTATGAGCGACCAGTAATACCGCCACCCCATTTACTGTACCAAGCGCTTGCCACCGCTCTTCACCGTTTTCATATCGGTCTTGTTGACGCAAACACAAAGGATCAAAAAATACCCGAGCTGCTTCTTCAAAGGATAAGCCATGTTTGCGTTGATTACTGCTATTTTTCTGTTCATCCCATTCAAATTCAATCATTGATCACCGTCTTCAAGCGTATTGGTGCTAGGCATTGTCTGATAATCAAAAGACAGCGGTATGCTATTGGTTTCGGCTACCTGATGCAAAAACAGCTTAATCGCTTGCGAAGGCGTTAAGCCATAGCCTTCAAGCACCGAAAACGCTTTGTCTTTTAACTCTTGATCCAGACGAATATTATAATTGGTTGTACTCATAGCAGTACTTATCGCTTATTCATGTACCTTTAATATAAGCGATAAGTACCGCCAATTCAATAATCTCAGGGTTTTAATCTTTCACAAATAGTGATAGTAACGTGCTACTCATCCAATCCACTCAGGAAATCATCAATTTTCTGTTCTAGCTGTTTTTGTATGACGTAGAGTTCGCTCGCGCTATATTCTCTTAGTAAGCGTTCCTCATCTTTTAGCTCAAACATCTTTTTACGTATGCGATCGCTATGAGCTTCGTTCTCTAAACCAAAGGTGTTAAGACGCCCCATTTGACGGTGGTATTCTCGTTGCGCCTCTTCAAACATCATAAAATGGTTACTTGCTACTGATACACCTCGGATACTCATAGATTGCTCCTTTAGATTTAGGGAATATCACTTATTGGATCTTCGTTTAATTCGGTATCAATAACTCACCTATCAAGAAGTGATTTATTGCTTTTGATTGCAGCTTTTCTTTTCATTTTCTCTAATAAAGCATCTAACTCTTCATGCGTAAGTGAACTGTCTGAGTCATCTTCTGTCTCGTCTGCTTGAACAATAGTAAGATCTTCTGCCAAATGCTCAAACTGATTGTTTGATTCATCCGATCTATTTTTTGAAAGGTTATTAACGGATTTCAGCACCGTATTTTGATCGATATTGCCTGTCTTAGCTTTCGCTCTTTCTCTATGTAAGTAGAGACTAAAAGTATCTTTCGATATTTTAAAATCGTGTTTTTCTTCTAATAAATATATTACACCCTCATAGGTATAACTGATTAAAAGCTCTTCTATAGCGGGCAGCAAACCTCTAAATTTAGATGCTTTAGTTTGTCTCATAGAGATTACACCTTATAAATGTGACAGATAATGCATTGATACCTTTTTGATAAGGTTTTGATAAATATTTGATAAGGATATGATATAACTTTGATAAAGTTAACTTTATTTTGATAAATTTTTGTAAAACTTTTGATAAGAATTTGATAAATATTAAAAGTAGTAACGCTCTTATAAGCCTTTTTAGCTAAAAAGGCTTACCACAGGTAGAAAATAACCGATTTTTCTACCTGCTTTTTGGTCATTAAATTATCCAATTTAATGACTACACCTTACGCACCCTATCGGGATGAAAAAAAGCATTTTAAATCAGTAACTTACCTGA
The DNA here is from genome assembly GCA_036554425.1 of Psychromonas sp. GTDB lineage: Bacteria > Pseudomonadota > Gammaproteobacteria > Enterobacterales > Psychromonadaceae > Psychromonas. Next base: position 546 of record DATBNI010000276.1, on the reverse strand, counting down.
TTTAAAATGCTTTTTTCTGCATGCAAATTGCAAACAAAATTAATTTAAGTAGCTGATTTATATGGTATATTACTGTATGCAATCTGCAAACAAGGATAATTATGAGCACCCCTACCGTATCGTTTAGATTAAAGCCTGAAGTCTACCTAAAACTAGAAGCGATAGCCGCAGAGGCAGGGCAATCTCCTGGCGTCTACTTGAAGAAAAAATTGGAGTCAGATACCAATAACTTTCTTGAAGACCTTCAGTTTATGAAAGGAGATATTAGTGAAATTCTGCACTTATTGCAGTCAGATGATAAAGGATCAAAATCGGTAGAGAATACATCAAATCAGAATGATATGGTCAAGGCTTTGATGCCAATAGTACTAGAATCGTTATTGATATTAAGAGAGGTAGCAGCACCTAACAAAGTTAGCAATGCTCAAAGATTGGTCGATAAAGCAGGGATAGAAGCATACAATAGTTTGGATTAATAATTAGATATAGATTGCCCTTGTCTCAGCTGAGACAAGGGCTTTTTTTGATAAACAATTTAATGATCAG
>DATBNI010000607.1:0-4008 GCA_036554425.1 Psychromonas sp. | reverse complement strand
TAGTATATTTTAAAGCTCATGAAAAATGACGTTTATTCTACTTAATACTTTGTTTCTTCCACTTATATTAAACTTCATTATTTTTAAGTTGTATAACCAACAGCTATAAAATACAAGTCAATAATGATTAAAGGAGCAAGCTATGTGGAGCGATACATTTGAAGGTGATGGATTTAAGATATTTAGTAAACACGCCAGAAGAGTAGGTATTGTTTTAATGTTATTAGGCGCAGTAGGCATAATTTTCCCGCAAATGATGTCTGTGGTCGTCGTAATATTAGTTGCGTGGCTTATGCTTTTAGCGGGTTTAGTGTCAGGTTTCTTTACCTGGAGCCTCAATGCCAGCAGTTGGCTAGGATGGTTAAAGAGTGCCATTTTAGTATTTATGGGAGCGTTTTTAATCTTTTATCCGTTGTCAGGGGTCGCCACATTAGGCCTGATTTTTGCCATTTACTTCTTTGTGGATGGGTTCAGTGGACTTGTATTAGCATTCAATCGACACCCTAATAGAGGTTGGTTGATTTGGCTAATCAATGGCATTCTGTCGATTGGTTTGGGGGCAGTCTTCCTCTCGCAATGGCCATTCAGTGCCACTTGGTTAGTGGGACTGTTTATTGGTATAAGTTTATTCTTTGATGGACTATCGTTCTTTCTAATGGGACGGGTTTTAAACAAAGTGGAAGATCAAGATAAGTGAACAAATAAGATAAACAGGCTCTTACCTAAAATAATAAGGTCAGCAATCAGTAAGTGCTGGTCAAGCTGGTATGTAAGTTGTCATGGAGTAGTGAATAGTCTATTTAGGTTTGGTCACCATTTACTTAAAGCAAAAAATTATAGAGCTTTCCGTGAAAGCTCCTTTTCTGAATGGGATCGGCTTGGTTGCGAAGAAAATTTAGATTAAGGGGTATTTGACTGTATTTAATCGAGTCAGTTCTATAAGTTCATAATCCCCTTGTTCACGGGAAGTATGTTGCTATTGCATTACTTTGCTTGTTGACGTTTATCAATATACTGTTGAACTTGTGCTACTACATCCTCCATAGAAAGCTCAGTAGCTAGGTATCTGATACGGTACAGAGACATTAGTGGTAAATCTTCAATAGGCTGATCGAGTAAGGCTTTAAGCTGGTTTTTTTCGCTGTTCGGGTTAACTTCTTGGTTGTTTAAATCTGACATATATTGTTGGTTCCTTATATTTTTTAAATAGTTGCCCAAAAGAGGACTCGGGTATAGCGCGCGGTGTAGAAATCCGTCTGAGGTACTACTGTGAGGTTAAATCAAAAAAGCGGATTACGCACTAAAATTTAATATTTCCGCCCAATTATCACCTAAATGTAGCTTAATGCAGTGTCATTCAGCCCCTCAGACTCCCCTGCTAGGATTTGGTCCCATTGTAACTGCTGCGTTTTTAAGTCAGCTTGGGAAGATAACCAAGAATGCCAATAATGAACTCAGAGCATTACTCATTCCTGGAGCAAGATTTGTTTCTAAATATACGCCTGAACGAAGCGATGCATTAAGCCGAGGTTCAGCACGACTGAAACCGCAATCTATAAATAGATATCAAACCGGAATAAAGAAGAAGGAAGCAAGCCCGTGCACAACTTTATTTATTGTACGGTTATTGCTATCTGAAATAAGTATAGCCATCATATCTTGAATAATAATCATCTGGCTTAACAGTCTTTCATAACTATAGTTAGCAACGCCATTCACACTAAAACCATTGCTAAGCAGTAATGCGTTACCATTATCATCTTTTAAATTATTTAACTTCCAAGAGATAATTTCCAGATTACGAGCACTGTTATAGAGTTTTTGTTGATCGATATCATCAAGCATATAGAACTCCACTCGATTATTGTAAGAATTACTGAGCATTACAGTTACACCAGCCATTAATGCAAAGACCCGATCTCCAGAAAAATCCTCAGAAAAGGCTAAATTTAAAGCTGCAACATTATCTAAATGACCTAATTCAGCTAATGCCTGTTTAGGATGTCTTCTTATTTTCATTAATTGATAAATACGTTTATCAATAGTCATCTCTGGATTTTTTTTCAGCTCTTTCGGGTTTCTCCTATAAAGTTTCACGGTAAGATATTGAGTTAATCTTTGAAGTTGTTCAATATGAATATCAGTTACTAAGTCAATATCTGCTTTAGCAACATTTTCAATTTTAAATGGGCGAATATTTTTTCCAATACACCCCGCAAGCATAACAAGAAAAAAAATAGCAACAATTAAGCGCATAAATAGATATCTCTTGCGTCTGTTTTTAAAATTAATATGTGCATTATTCTCCTGCAATGCGAGTTAAGGAGGCAAGTTGCTTTCGCCTGATCAGCAATTTACAGCGTCATTGAAACCGCTAAAGCGAATGGCCTTGAGCCCTATGGATATTTAAAGTTTATTATTGAGCTTACCGCCTGCTGAAAGTATAGAATAAATAGAAGCGTTATACCTGAAATATTTAAAATGGAACGCTAACAGCTTGTGTTACGTTTAGCTAGGTGGGTTTGTGCCCCCCGTTCCGCCTCAGAAAGCTAAGTCGCAAACGCCCCATTGCGCCTTACAAAACTAAAAATAAGTGGCCAAATTCACTTGGTTACTATTATGCTCGCTTTCGGGAAAAAGCGAGCATAATAGTAACGTAAGCGCCTAATTAAAACCACATATCAATAAGTTGCTGAATTTGTCATGCTTTCCCTTTTAAGGAGAGCATCATTATGGCAACTGAACGACAAACTTATTGGCAAGGAATTATTGATACACAAGCAGCAAGTGGATTAACCAAAGCTGAATTTCTTAGGCTCAATAACATTACTTCTTCCACGTACTACTATTGGTTTAATAAACTTAATATGAAGGCAATAAAGAGTAACCAAAAAATACTGCCGATCACTATCACACCGCAGCCAGATATCCCATCCCACCAAACCGTTGAACTGGCTGCTTTCGGGGTTGCCATTAACCGTGAAAAATGCCCATAAAGCCCTATTTGACAAGGTGAACAGATGATCTTACTGATCTTTTTTAGCACTTGAATCCGAGTTGAAGATTATCTGTGCAGAAAATATAACGCTCAAAGATAAACTTGAACTGGCACTTGCTCAGCTCAACTTAAATCGCGCTAAACGCTTTGGCGTGCAAACTGAAAAAGCGGCTAAAGGCACCTTTAATGAAGCAGAGCTGCATGCTTGCGGATTTGAATAGAGTGAGCAGGTTAAAATAGTGCCCGCACACATCAGCGCTATCAATCAAACACCGTTGCACAAAATATGCTTGTCGGCATTGTGAAAATACCATGACAAGCAGCAAAATCATTAACGCATCGAAACCCAAGCAACCTATCCCTGGCAGCATTGCGAGCTGTGATGCATTGGCTGCGGTGGTTACCTCGAAATACTGTGATGCACTGCCACTTAATCGTCAGACTGATATCCTAAAAAGAGTAGGCTTTGACATATCCCGCAGCACTTTAGCGAATTGGTGTATTAAAGCATCCGCATTAGTTGAGCCCATTATTGATTTATACCAGCAACACCTACTACTCGGCAATGTAGCCTGTGCCGATGAAACAACCGTGCAAGTATTGGATGAGCCCGATAGGAAAGCGCAGCAAAAATCCTATATGTGGGTTTATCGAAGTGGTCAATTTGCACAACATCCTGTGGTCATTTATGACTACCAACCGGATCGCGGGCATGAATATCCCAAAGCCTTTTTAGCGGGGTATTCTGGCTACTTACAATGTGATGGTTACCGTGCTTATGGCTGCCTTGAAGATATTACGCTATCAGGATGCTGGGCACATGCGCGCCGTAAATTTAGCGAAGCGCTGATTGCTCAACCTAAAAAACAGGCAAAGCTAACGTTGTTATCAGCACGATTCAAAAACTTTATGCCATAGAAAAGCGCACCAAGTTATTGCACGCCAATGAGCGCCGGAGAATAAGGAGAATCGAGTCCGTCCCTCTTTTAGATAAATTTAAAATATGGCTT
>DATBNI010000224.1:0-1592 GCA_036554425.1 Psychromonas sp. | reverse complement strand
GATAACTTGAACATCTCCACAAAACGCTGGCCTAATAAGCCGTTCCCGCCAATGATGACAATTCTTTTCATCTTTGGGTTAACCGTTTTAAAGCCGGTATCATTTTCACTGGCATAGGATTCGCGCATCGTACGGCGCAGAATATCTTCGATTAAATTGGCCGGCACGCCTTTAGCTGATGCCTCTTCACGGCGTTTAGCCAGCATTGCCGCTTCACGCTCGGGAACGTAAATAGGCAAACCATGCTTGGCCTTAACTTCACCCACTTCACCCACCAGACGCAGGCGTTCAGCAAGCAGGTCAATTATCTGCTGATCAACTGCATCAATTTTATCTCGTAATTTACTTAAAGGCATAGACCCTTCTTATCTTGTTTTTAAAGTATCTTTTAATAAACTGACAGCTTCAGCAAGAAGTTGACTCGTTGTTTCCCAATCAATGCAGGCATCAGTGACCGACACACCATATTTAAGGGACGCTTTGGGTAATGTTGCCGCTTGATTACCTTCATTAATATTACTTTCTAACATGATACCTATAATGGATTTATTGCCTTCGAGTACCTGATGGAAGACATCTTTTGCCACTAAAGGCTGCAGGGCATGATTTTTATTGGAATTTTCATGGCTGCAATCGACGATTAAGACTTCTTCTACTTTGGCTTTTTTAAGTTCCTGCTCTGCTAATGCAACGTTTAGGGAATCATAGTTTGGCTTACCTCCGCCACCACGTAAAATAACATGGCCATCTCTATTACCCGATGTCTGCAGTAATGCACTTTGACCTAACTGGTTAATGCCCATAAAACGATGCGGGGAAGACGCGGACTTCATCGCGTTCACTGCGGTAGATAAACTGCCGTCTGTGCCATTTTTGAAACCAACCGGCATAGATAAACCACTGGCCATTTCGCGGTGAGTTTGCGACTCGGTAGTACGTGCCCCAATTGCAGACCAGCTAAACAGATCGCCTAAATATTGCGGACTGATAGGATCAAGCGCTTCCGTTGCAATAGGTAAACCTAATTCAGAAATCCATAACAGCAGTTCGCGAGCTTGCTTTAATCCGGTTTCAATTTCGAATGAATCATCCATATAGGGGTCATTGATTAACCCTTTCCAACCAACTGTGGTGCGGGGTTTTTCAAAATAGACTCTCATCACAATATAGAGAGTATCCTTATACTCCTCATGTAAGGCTTTTAGACGCGTCGCATAATCTTTAGCGGCATCAATATCATGGATAGAGCAGGGGCCGCAAATCACCAAAAAACGCGGATCTTTTTTATGCACAATATTAGACACTGTTTGGCGAGCTTCTGCTATAAACTGATAAACATCTTCCGACGCCGGCACTAAATGTTTTAATTCTGCGGGGGTGATTAACACAGTTTCTGATTCTATATGAATATTTTCATTTTTAGGCATAGTCATTCTCTTATTGCTGACATTTTATGAATAAAAGTATCATAGCATAGCGGTAAAATAGATCATGCGATTAACAAGCTGAAATGCTTAAAAGGTATCCGGGCTGATAATTTTGTTGCCTGCAAGAGGCATTATGATTGAAAAAACGGCGCTATTATTTGAATC
>DATBNI010000217.1:0-2405 GCA_036554425.1 Psychromonas sp. | reverse complement strand
GCAAGCCGCATGTTCAAATCCCAGCGCTTTGGCTGTTCTCCCTAATTGATCAAATTCTGCGGGCGGTACATAACGCTGCACTGCTAAATGCTGCAGGCTAGGTTGTAAGTATTGCCCTAGGGTTAACATATTTACATCATGCGCTCTAAGGTCAGTAAGTACTTGCTCTATTTCTTCATTTGTTTCACCCAGTCCCATCATTAAACCTGATTTTGTCGGGATATGCGGATGTTTTTCTTTGAATTTTTGGAGCAGTTTTAAAGACCATTTATAATCAGCACCAGGTCGAACTTGTTTATATAAATGCGGGGCTGTTTCAAGGTTATGATTAAATACATCGGGCAGATCCTGTTCAAAACAGGCTAAGGCTTGATCCATTCGACCTTTAAAATCAGGCACTAAAATTTCGATTTTAATCGCCGGGTTTAATAAGCGAATTTCACGAATACAGTCGGCAAAATGTTGCGCTCCGCCATCACGAAGATCATCGCGGTCCACCGAGGTGATTACAACATACTTTAGTTTCATATCCCGAATGGTTGTCGCCAGTTTTTTAGGTTCGTGCACATCGACGGCCAGCGGTTTACCATGACCCACATCGCAAAATGGACAACGGCGCGTACAAATATCACCCAAAATCATAAAGGTTGCGGTGCCGTGATTGAAACACTCATTGAGGTTTGGACATGAAGCTTCTTCGCAAACTGAATGGAGGTTGTTTTTACGTAATGCTGCTTTTATTTCATTAACGCGGGTATTGTCAGACGAAATTTTTATTTTCATCCAAGCGGGTTTCTTTAACAGCGTTGATTTGTCCGAAGGGATAACTTTAATTGGAATATGGGAAAGTTTATCGGCGTCGCGTAGTTTTTTACCTGCAGTTAATTGACTTGGTTTATTACTCATGGTGAAAACTCTCAATATGTGAATAGTTTAATTTTTGATTCATTTTTTCAATCAATAACGGTGCGAGTTGGTCAACGGAAAGTGTTAACCCCTCAGCCTTACATTGAGTCATCTCAAGCCCCGCGTAACCGCAGGGGTTAATTTGCAGGAAAGGAGATAAATCCATATCCACATTTAGTGCCAATCCGTGGAAAGAGCAGCCTTTGCGAATTTTCAGTCCCAGTGATGCTATTTTTTTACCCTCAACATAGACGCCAGGCGCATCGGGTTTAGCCACTGCGCTAACATTATAATCTGCTAATAAATTAATAATGCTTTCTTCCATAATAGTGACCAATGCGCGCACATTAAGCGCCTTGCGGCGAAGGTTAATCAGCAAGTAAACCACCAGCTGCCCGGGAGCATGAAAGGTGATTTGCCCGCCGCGATCGCTTTGTACGACCGGGATTTGACTGTGCTGTAATAGGTGCTCTGCTTTGCCCGAAAGGCCTTGGGTAAATACCGCAGGGTGCTCGACCAGCCAGATTTCATCCACTGTGTTTTCATCACGAGCACTGGTGAAGTCGCTCATTGCCTGCCAAGAGCTTAGGTAATCTTGTTTACCTAGATAACGTAATTTCAGCTGTGTATCTAATGTATTCATTCACTAACCATTAGCGTTAAAGAATATGGCGAACAAGTTCAAGTTCGCTGACTTTAGTGTAGATAGTTTCAATATGTTCTTTGCTGGTAACCGTCACCGGGATGCTCAAAGCACAATAATTTCCCTTTGAGCTGGGTTTTATGGTCGGCGCATAATCCCCTGGAGCATGCTTTTGGATGACCTCAAGAACTTGCTCCATAAATTCGGGCCTAGCAACACCCATCACTTTAAAAGTGAATAAACAAGGGAACTCTAAGAGGGTATCAAAGTTGGTATTTAATGCCATTTTAAACTCCTGGGCAATATTAATAAACAAAAAAGCGACTTTGGTGATGCAGTATAGCGAACCCGATCAGGGTTCGCTTATTATTATGAGATGGGGCTAAAATCAGCTAAACCAACCTATAAATAATAATTTAATATAATCCATTAGGCGACTGAATAAACCACCTTCTTCCACGGTTTCCAGGGCAATCAGATCGTATGTCGCAATCGGTTCTTCAGCAACGGCCTCTGGACCTGCAACTGAATAGTTTACCTTACCGACAACATCACCCTTTTGGATCGGTGCGCGTAATTCATTTTCAATAATAAAATTAGCACTTAAATTCTTGGCTTCGCCCCTTGGTAGGGTGATAGGTGTATCATTTTTGACACCTAAACGGATCATTGGCTGGCTGCCCATCCAAATTCTTTCATTGGCTAACTGCTCGCCTGCATTATAAGGGGTAAGGGTTTCAAAAAAGCGGAAGCCCCAATTGAGTAATTTTTTACTTTCGGTTAGACGTGACGAATTAGAATGGGTGCCCATTACAACACTGATCAGACGCATGCCGTCTTTTGTTGCCGAAGAAAT
>DATBNI010000212.1:0-1622 GCA_036554425.1 Psychromonas sp. | reverse complement strand
TTTTCTTCGGGGTTATCCTTGCAGCGCTGGCTATTCAGTTTATCTATGACGGTATTAAGAATATCGGATTTTAAACATTCATTTTTATGATGAAGTGTGCGTGGCTATTCTTAAAGGGTCTACCACAGAGGACACTGAGGTGCTCCGCGCTACACAGAGTAAAGACGAGTGAAGTCCGAAGGCACTAGGGTCTATTCCTCCCTTTATGTTTTTTTTGGGTTGTACAAATCCTTTGGCGAATGAAATCGTAGCATTAATGGGTATTTATTTTTTAAAAGACTCATTTTATTCCATCTGAAATTCAACATACTAGAATACCAAGCCGATGCGGCTAGTTAATGGCAAACAAACCGCCTAGCCAGAAGGCTCAGTTCCAAAAAACATCGGTAACTCGCAGTTAAGCGGAAACAGAAGCGAATTGAACGGCAGTACAGGATCATGAGCCGCAGAGCCCTTATGCTTAGAATATGCGGGGCTTTGCATTTAAGTAAAGCCGTCTTCAATAAAACTCAGTTGCACGCTATTTTGATTATCCGCCACGCGTGCTTCCAGCCCCACGGAAACGCCCAGTAAACGAACCGTTTTATCAGGATTATGTGCTAACAGATGCTGCATTAATATTTTTAACATGGGTAAGGATAATTCAGCGGATTTTCGTTCGGCACTTTTTTGGGTAAAATCGCCAAATTTTATTTTAACCCCCACTTTGTTGATCACTTTTTCTTTGAGTACTTTTTGCAGACGTCGGCGGAGCTCGTCATAGAATAGGGCTAATTTTTCCAGACACTGAGCTTCATTAAGCAGATCCTTTTCAAAGGTATGCTCAACCGCCAATGATTTCCGCTCGCGATTAGGCTCAACCGCGCGGTTATCAATGCCCTGACTAAAATTAATTAAGGCCTCTCCGAGTTTGCCGAATTCGCCGATGAGTTGCTCGGGCCGATACAGCTGGACGTCCTGACAAGTGAACAGTCCTTTTTGCGCCAACTTTTGCTGGGCGACCTTGCCCACACCTGGTATTTTTTTAAGGCTTAATGCTTTAACAAATTCAGGCACATTATCAGGGGTGATTACACACTGCCCGTTGGGTTTGTTTTCATCGGAAGCAATTTTTGCTAAAAACTTGCAGGGAGCGATACCGGCAGAAGCCGTTAAATTTAACTCTTCAAAAATAGCGCGGCGAATATCCCGGGCAATATAGGTCGCAGAGCCTTGAAATAAACGGCAATCGCTGACATCTAAAAAAGCTTCATCTAATGAAAGGGGCTCTACAAGGTCGGTATAACGGAAAAAGATGGATCTGATATGTTTGGAGATATCGACATAAACAGACATTCGACCGGGAATAATCACTAAATCAGGACACAACTCTTTGGCCTTAAAACTGGGCATGGCAGAATGAATACCAAACTCACGCGCAAGATAATTACAGGTGGAAAGCACGCCACGGCGCTCACTGTTACCGCCAATTGCTAAGGGAATATCTCTGTATTGCGGGTTATCACGCATCTCTACGGCAGCAAAAAAACAGTCCATATCAACATGGATAATCTTGCGTTGCTTAGGAAGGGAAATATCAGACAAAATTTAAAGCTGGAGAAAGTTCTTTATTCTTAGTAAAA
>DATBNI010000157.1:0-5031 GCA_036554425.1 Psychromonas sp. | reverse complement strand
ATCCCTTCAACTTCATTCGCATCATTACTGACGTCCTCTCCGAGAGAGCTAAACCTCAATAACCTTCATACGGGTGAAGAATTACTGACTCAGTATTTTGATGGTAAACATTATCAACGCAGTGAAATGAAAAAAATCAATCACTTCTGTCGTGATTTTCGCCGTAACGAAACGATCAATATGGACAAACGACTGTTCGATCAACTATCTGCAATTCAAAAAACCATTGGCTGTGATAATCAAGTTCAATTAATTTCGGGTTATCGTTCCCCAGAGACCAATAAAATGCTCAGTGCTCAGTCAAGCGGCGTGGCTAAAAAAAGTCTGCATATGCTCGGTCAGGCCATTGATTTTCGTTTAGAAGGTGTACCATTGATTGAAGTTAAAAAAGCCGCATTATCATTGAAAGCGGGAGGCGTAGGTTACTATCCTAGCAGTAATTTCGTGCACATTGATACGGGTAAATTCCGTACCTGGGGCTAGGTATTAACAGCCCTTTCAGGCTAAATATAAAAACGGCCATCACAACCGACCTTTTCTAAAAGAGTTAAGGCTGTTTGTGATGGCCTAATAACCAAATTAACACTTATCCGTTACCCAGCTGTTTACCCCAGTGATTACCGATTAAACGTACATGCAGGGTTATCTCTTCACGATCATGATAAAGCTGTTTCGCTTGTAATTCATACGCCAGACCTTGCTTTTCGAACATATCGGTTAATATTTTGATATCTTCAGAAGCTTCCTGATAACGTTTTTTCATGGGCAATTTAAGGTTAAAAATAGCTTCTTTACACCAACCGTCAATTAACCATTGCGCCATCAGTTTAGCCACCCGCTTGGGTTTCTCAATCATGTCACATATCAACCAGTCAATGTTCTTCCGCTCAGGTTCATATTTAAACCCATCAACCATATAATGGGTAACCTGCCCGGTATCCATCAGGCTTTGCGCCATAGCACCATTATCAATAGCAGTCACAAATAAACCGCGGCGAACAAGCTGGTATGTCCAACCACCGGGACAGGCGCCTAAATCGACAGCGCGCATCCCTGAATGTAAGCGCAGTTCCTGCTCTTCCGCCGTAAGAAAAACCTGAATAGCTTCATCAAGCTTCAATGTCGAACGACTGGGTGCTTCACTGGGAGAACGTAAACGCGGGATCCCCATGTAAAATTCACTGCGGTTATGCGGCACAGAAAAACCGATATAAGCGGATTTATTATCCAAAAAACATAAATGATAACAAAGTTTAGTGCGGTTCTCTTTTGCAGTGAGGCTGTTGTGCTTTTTTAATGCCTGGCGCAAAGGGACTGTAAATTTACGGCAAAAAGTTAATAGCGGCTTAGTTTCATCACCCTCTGGTGTTTCAACATAGAGATCCCCACCTAATGGCAGATCCCGCGTAACCTCTAAAATAGGGCTAATGCGGTCGTCCAGCGGTAAATCATCAACAAAGGCTTTAACCGCAATCAACTGCCTTGAAAATATCAGCTGTTTATAATCAAGCTGTCCTAATAAATATTCCACCTGCTGCGGGTCATAACACTGGTAGAAAACATAACCGCTATTACGTTTTGTTTTCACAAAACCAAAGACTTCTAACGCGGTTGCTTTGTCCTGCAGCTCATTAGCACAGTCGTTCTCGAACCCCGGACGACAATATAATAAAATTCCTAACATACTTACCTCTGGAATGCGTTACGTCAGAGACGTGGAACGCATTCTGTTAAAACATTAACTCACCGCTTACTTAGCGTTATTTTTATGGCTGAACAAACCCAAGGCAATTAAAAGCCATGCAACAATTAACAATAAACCACCTATTGGCGTAATCGCCCCCAATATTTTTGTTCCAGTAAAAACATACAGATACAAACTACCACTGAATAAAAACACCCCTGATACAAAGGCAATTTTACTTGCGATTAAAAAAGCGTTAGTGATAAAAAGGGATAATATACAAACCGCTAATAAAGCGATCGCATGAAACAGTTGATAAGTGACGGCTAATTGAAAATATTCAATCTGTTTTAGCGTCGCCCAAGCCGCCAGCCCATGACTGGCATAAGCCCCTAATGCAACGCCCGAAGCCCCTAATAAAGAGGCTAAAATTAAAAACAGGCGAGTTGACCCGGTGAGCTTTATTTGCAGCTGCTGCATTACTGGGTATCAATAATATCAAAACTTTTGGCTAACTCATCCATCTGCTTCATTTGCGAAAGGAAGGCTTTTAATTGACTCAAGGGTAACGCACAAGGACCATCACATTTTGCATTGGCCGGATCAGGATGAGATTCCAGGAAAAGGCCGGCAATACCCTGTGACATGCCCGCCAAACCAAGCTGTACAACCTGACTGCGACGACCGTCGGCACTGTCGCTGCGTGCGCCTGGTTTTTGCAGAGAATGGGTGACATCAAAAATGACCGGATAGCCGGTTTCTTTCATCGTACTGAAACCAAGCATATCAACAACCAGGTTGTTATAACCGAAACAGCTGCCACGCTCACAAAGAATAATGTTGTCATTACCCGCTTCATTAAACTTAGTAATGATGTGTTTCATTTCATGGGGTGCTAAAAACTGGGCTTTTTTAACATTGATAACCGCATTCGTTTCTGCCATTGCTTTAACCAGGTCAGTTTGCCTGCTTAAAAATGCGGGTAACTGGATAACATCAACGACCTCGGCAACAGCCGCTGCTTGATAAGGTTCGTGCACGTCGGTAATAATTGGCACATTAAAGGTACTTTTGATCTCTTCAAAAATACGCAGCCCTTCTTCAAGGCCGGGGCCACGGTAACTGTGAATGGATGAGCGATTTGCTTTGTCAAATGAGGCTTTAAATACATAGGGGATATTTAAAGCCGTGGTTGCTTCGACGTAGGTTTCTACGACGCGCATCGCCAAATCACGCGATTCAAGCACATTCATGCCGCCAAACAAGACAAAGGGGCGATCATTAGCAACGTCAATATTGCCTACTTTTATTATTTTTTGTTTCATTACCTGCTCACTTTATTAATCTGATTAATGGACAACTTGGGTATGAGTATCAATATCTATTTGTCTGATTTGTCGTTTTAACAAACCGACAATAGGATCTTGTGGATAGTGCTCAATAAAAAACTCAAAGTCTGTTCGCGCTAAATTCAAACAATCGAGTTGCTGAAATAAAAACCCGCGGTCTCTGACTTCATAAGCATCACTGGGATCAATACGCAGTAACATATCGCAACAAAGCAGTGCCTGCTCTAACGACTCCTCCTGAATATAAGCGGCCTTGATAACATTGATTAAACGCATAATAATGGTTTTATTTTGATCGGGCTCCAACATCTCAGCGCTTAATCGCGCATGGTTACCTAATTGACCGCGCAGTTTAAGCTCAAGTAATTCTCTTGAGGCCAGTTCACCGGTAAAGGGATCAATATAGAGCGTTTCATCCTCAAGCTTTACACGAATTATAAAACCACTCGGGAAGCAGATCCCCTGCGCATCAAACTCACTCTCTTTCAAGAAATCCAGCAATAACACACCTAAACTGATTGGAATACCTTTACGACGCGATAATACATTTGAAATAAGCGCATTTTCTACTTTGAAAAAGGCTTTCCAATCCCCCTCAAAAGCCTGTTGCTGATATAAACAATCGATTAATTTCAACAACTTGGCTTTATCAACAAGATCAAATGCGGATAACTGAGACTGCAGCACAATATGCTGCAAACGTAACGTCTTATGAAACTCTGCCACGTTCAGCCCGGTCAATTCAGACTCGACAGAAATGGCAGCATCGGTGAGCGAATGCTCTACAAAATCAAACTGTTCATTGATAATAAATTCTGTTCTTTCATTTTTAGAAACTATTGTCATTTTTTATCCTAGCAATAACATGGCTTGTTTACTGAAGACGAGTTGACCGATATAAAAAATCCAACCAAACGCCCCCACAAAGGCGAGAAAGCGCATCCCTTTGCGGGTTTTGTCATTCAATGCCACATTGACGAGGATCAAGTAACCAATAAAGGCCCCTATTTTTTCGAGCAGCCAATAATTTTCGCTGTCGAACGGATTGATCTGCAAAACCCCCATCAAGGCTAAGCCTATAAATACAATGGTTAAATGTGTGTGCAATAATATTTTTTTGAAAATAACTTTTTGTGCATTTTTATGCTCAGTTACTCTCCAATAAAAACATAAGATAAAAAGCACAATCGCTATTAATATTAAGGTTAAATGGGTATGTTTTAAAAAGCTGTACATCTATTTTTCCACCTGTTAAGTTTATTTTTATTATGAATTAGGTTGGTTAAACAATCCCATAGTGACGCGATCATTATCCCCGTAATCTTTAATTGTAATCACCTCTGAATAACCTAAGTGAGTGAGTAATTCTCTAACAGCTGAACCTTGTTCAAAACCATGTTCAACCAATAAATATCCCCCTTTTTTAAGATATCCCGGCGCTTGCTGTGCAATTTCCCGAATGTCTGCCAGACCATTTTCATCCGCCACTAAAGCCGACAGCGGCTCGAAACGAACATCTCCCAACTTGAGGTGACGATCACCCTTGTCAATATAAGGAGGATTTGAAACGATCAGATCAAACAAACCGGTCACATTAGCAAACCAATTGCTGAGTTTGAAATGAGCATTGTTAAGCTTTAAATCTTTTCCATTTCCTGTCGCCAGCTGCACCGCGCTTTCATTAACGTCAACACCCAGGCAATAGGCATCAGGTAATTCACTGGCCAGCGCCAGAATAATAGCCCCGCTACCGGTACCGAGATCTAAAATACGCGCATCAGCGCCGCAATAGTCAAGTGCAGTTTCAACCAGCAGTTCAGTGTCAGGCCGAGGTATGAGCGTTGAGTTATTAACCTTTAAAGGCAATGACCAGAATTCTCTGGCCCCGGTTAAATGGGCCACAGGGACACCCTTTACGCGCTGGCTAATCAGTGCTTCAAAAGCACTTTTTTGCGCTTTGCTGAGATCACGCTCAGGCCAGGTCATCAGGTAAATGGT
>DATBNI010000138.1:0-3388 GCA_036554425.1 Psychromonas sp. | reverse complement strand
AGTCACACCAGCGTCACGCAATTCATCAATGATTATTATTGTACGCCGGAAAATTGGGGGACAAAATTATCCGCCGGAAAAGTATTAAATTCACTCAATTCATGGCTGTATCAGCACGGCAATAATGACCAGATACGCCACGACGGGCTAATAACCACCTTCAGCTCGGTCATTTTCAAATCCACCACAGCTTACCTTTTTCACGTTGGGGATACGCGTATATATCGCTACCGCAACTCAACATTAAAACAGCTCAGTAAAGATCATAGCCGCGCCCAATACGGTAAAAACAGCGTGTTAACCCGCGCACTGGGTATGGATTCGCATTTAGAGGTCGATTTCCAGACAACGGAGCTGCAGCAGGATGATCTGTTTTTTTTGTCATCCGATGGTATTCATGACTGGCTAAGCAAAACTGAACTGGCAGAGCATCTTTCCAGCTTAAAAGAGCAAGAATCAAGTGCTGCGGCCTTCGAAGTCTTGGCCAAAGCAATAGGTCAAAATGCACTTGATAATGGCAGCACGGATAACCTGACTTGTTTACTGCTGAAGGTTAAAAGCTTACCGGTCGTCGCCGTTGACGAGTTACAAAAAAGATTAACCGAATTAACCATTCCGCCCGCATTGCATCAAGGTAATGAAATTGATCACTTCCAAATACAAAAAGTGATTCATGAAGGCCCGCGCAGCCATGTTTATCTGGCCATGGATAAATGGTCTAAACGTTTTTTTGTTTTAAAAATGCCGTCATTAAATTTCAGTGATGATCTGGTTTATCTGGATGGTTTCTCCAAGGAGCAATGGGTAGGCAGAAAATTATCTCATCCGAGCATCATGTCTATTTTGCCGAAAGTGGACGGTTCGCCTTTTCTATACCATATCTGCGAATATATCAAAGGTATTACCCTCAGGCAGTGGATCTATGACAATCCCAATCCACCCTTGGAAATAGCCAGAGAGATAATCCATAATATTGTTGCGGCGGTAAGAGTATTACAACGTTCAGGTATGGTGCATCGGGATTTGAAACCCGAGAATATTATGATCTCTGAAGATAAAAAAATAACCATTATCGACTTTGGCACCATTAAAATAGACAGTTTAGATGAAATATCCGCGGCCCCCACCAGCGAGCAGCCTTTAGGCGCCACTCATTATATCGCGCCCGAGTACTTGAATGAAGGGCACGCCAGTTCAGCATCGGATCTGTTTTCTATTGCGGTCATAGCCTATGAGTTATTGTCAGGACACTTACCCTATAAACCACTCAATTCTCAGTCATTAAGCCGGGCAAGAAATTCACAATGGAAATATCGCCCGATCAAGCAGTTCAGACCGGATCTTCCCGATTGGATTGATTTAGCGCTGCAAAAAGGCGCACACCCTGTTTTGACGCAGCGTTATACTTCAATGAGTGAATTTACCCAGGATCTCTACACCCCTAATACTAAACTGCTCAGAAGCAGAGAAGCCGCGCCATTGTTAGAGCGCAACCCGGTGAAATTCTGGCAGATTCTAAGCACCTTTTTATTTTTTATTGCCTTAATCGAATTAATCATGCTGTTGGGTGATTAAGAGCGTAACTGCAGGGTCACCAAGAGAACACCATGATCTGTGCTTTCCCCGTCACGCTCGAAAATGGGATTGATCAGATGCCTGTCGTAGGTATGGTATTCACTGACTTCAAATAAGCTTGAATGATAGTTAGCATCAAATTCACAGGATAATAAAATATAATCCAGGACAGAACTCGATGCACCAAAATAATGCGTCGGTTTACGCAAAATATGCCCGGTATTATTTTGTGTTGTCTGAAATAAATCCCATGAATCTTTTAAGCAGTATTTCTCCAGATAGGCGTCACTGTCAAATTTCGACACAAAACGTAGCGACTCCGTTATAAGATGGTTTAATACCCCGTCCGCCAGGCTATTATTAAAATCCCCCATCAACACCATAGGTAACCCGGTCTCTTCGCGGCGCGCTATCATATTAACCAGTAACAGTGCGGCTTCACTGCCGCGCTGTACCGTCGAGCCCCAGCCACCGGCGACTTGCGCTTTAAGTTTTTCGATAATGTTTTTTTCTGTCGAAAAATCATCATTATTGTCATGTTCAAGCATCGGACGTTTAGATTTAAAATGCACCACGTAACAATCGCAATCGCCAATATGGGGTAAGTTAATGGTTGCCCGTAATACCTGGCGACTGAAGGAAAAATCTTCTTTGAGTCCCATTGCAGCGGCCAGTGTTTTATCTGCCTGCACCGCTTCAATATTCACAATGGGATATTTTGAGGCAATAGCGACCACCGGGCTGCGGCAGATGAAATCATCAATAACTTCGGCCTGATCCACCACTTGAAAAAACTCATATCCTTGCCCGGCTAATAATGCAGCCAATGATTCAGGGCTGAATACCTCCTGAAACCCTACCACATCGGGTTGAAAATCATTAACGTAATCGGCTATCCACTTTTGTTTTTTAGCCCATTGTTCGACGCTATAAATACGTTCAAAATCATAATAGGCAAAAGGGGGTTCAAGGTAATTGAACAGATTAAAAGTCGCTATCTTAATAAAAGGATGAGGAACAGATTGAGCTGCAGCTGGTTTTATTTCTGGGGGATGATTAAAGGACAAATTATTTTCTCTGTGGTGTTTAAGCCGCCAGTATAACGGAAATCGGCGCGGCTTGTGAAGAAGCTTGATTAGCTTTCCCCTCTCCATTGCGCGGTTCGGGATTCGGCCACACCTGATTGAGTCGTTAATAAGATCTTTAGATCACTCTTTATACCCGCTGAATTTCCTTCGCTAGCTGCTGCAGTGAACTTTAACAACGAATCTAATCCACCACTGTTTGGCCTGCAACTTTATTCCTGAAAGTAGTGCATAATGTCAGATATACTTGATCTCCCCATTAATATGGTTCAAGCATCGTATATAGTATTAGTATCAATAAATAGGAGGTTTCATGGCGGGTTTGAGCTTATTAACATTACTGGATGATATTGCCTCTGTTTTAGATGATGTGGCAGCCATGTCTAAAGTGGCCGCGCGTAAAACAGCGGGTGTATTAGGCGATGATCTCGCCTTAAATGCGCAGCAGGTAAGTGGTGTTAGGGCAGAGCGGGAAATACCCGTTGTTTGGGGGGTAGCAAAAGGCTCCTTTGTCAATAAAATAATATTGGTGCCTGCCGCCCTGCTGATCAGCGCCGTTGCCCCCTGGTTAATCTTACCCCTGTTGTTAATAGGGGGCTTATTTCTTTGTTTTGAAGGCGCGGAAAAAATACATGAAAAATTTTTCGAGCATCCCCACGGCAAACCGCTACCTTTAACCTTAGCGGAAAATAATAACTACCAGGATTTAATCGCATACGAAAAGAAAA
>DATBNI010000132.1:0-1561 GCA_036554425.1 Psychromonas sp. | reverse complement strand
GGTATGTCACATCTTTTTATTGCCCGTATCCATGATTTTGAAGGCATTTTAAATGGCTGTGATTACAACGACTGGAACCCTGAAACGGATTCCTATATTCCGGCAAATTTCAGCG
Organism: Psychromonas sp.; assembly: GCA_036554425.1. Lineage (GTDB taxonomy): Bacteria > Pseudomonadota > Gammaproteobacteria > Enterobacterales > Psychromonadaceae > Psychromonas. Next base: position 1,446 of record DATBNI010000132.1, on the reverse strand, counting down.
CAGAGAAGATCAGCGGTAAAACAATTTGTAAAAATGCACTGCAAAAAGAGGTTGGCCTGCCGGTAAGCGATAATCCTATTTTTAGCATGGTATGCCGCATCACGGATCAGAAAGGGTTTGGTTTGATTCTTCCAATCTTAGCGCGTTTTCTTAAGCATAATGTGCAAGTTGTTATCGTGGGATCTGGCGACCCTTCGATCACCGGACAACTCAATGCTATTGCGACTCACTTTCCTGATAAGTTTAAATTTATAAACAGTTACAGTGATAAACTGGCACATATGGTTGAAGCGGGTGCAGACTTCTTTTTAATGCCATCAATCTTTGAACCATGCGGTTTAAACCAATTGTACAGTTTAGCTTACGGTACGCTCCCCATTGTCCGAGGTGTTGGCGGATTAAAAGATACAGTATTGGATTATGATCAGGATCCGGACAGTGCCAATGGTTTTGTGTTCTCTGACCCGAATCCAAACCAACTGCTTAATATACTGCGGCGTGCGTTATTACTCTATATTGAGCACCCGGAGGAGATGTTACGCTTGAAAAAAAAAGCGATGCAATCCCATTTCTACTGGTCTGATGCCGCGAAACATTATGAGCATTTATATTACAACGCGCTGAACAATCGCCGCTTCAGATAAAAAATTTTCCTGACAAGGATCGACAATCAAAAAAGCCACTTTGAAAAAATTGGCTTTTTTGCGTGATCCGACGGCTTGTTTAACTTTTTTGCTTTTTTTATCAATTTTGAACACTATTATAATCTTTGCTTTATAATGCCCATTATTACCTATCGGAACTGGAAACACGCATGTCTTTTGAAGCGCTTGAGCTCGACCAACATTTATTAAACACTATTGCTAAAATGGGGCATACCCGCCCAACAAGCATTCAAACCTTAGCTATTCCACTCGCAATGGATGAACGTGACATTATGGCGAGCGCCCCCACAGGCACAGGCAAAACACTGGCATTTTTGCTCCCCGCAGTGCAGCGTTTGATTGATTTCCCGCGCCGAAGAGGTGGCTCTGCCCGAGTTTTAATATTAACCCCGACACGCGAACTGGCAATGCAGATCAGTGGTGTTGCTTCTGAGCTTGTTGAAGGGACAGATCTCGTTGTGGGTAATATCATCGGCGGGGTTTCCTACCAGGAACAGGAAGAAGTGATTACCGATAGTGTTGATATAGTGATCGCAACGCCGGGCCGTTTAATGGAATATATCGATTCTGAAGCTTTCGATTGCCGGGAAGTAGAAACTCTTATTCTTGATGAAGCTGACCGCATGTTAGATATGGGCTTTATCAGTGCGATGGACAGGATTGTAGGTGAAACACGCTGGCGCAAACATACCGCCCTTTTCTCTGCAACACTGGAGGGTAAAGGTCTGCGTGAATTCTGTCGTGATGTATTAAAAAACCCTGCGCAATTAACCGCTGAAGT
>DATBNI010000126.1:0-5034 GCA_036554425.1 Psychromonas sp. | reverse complement strand
TGAGGGATTGTTTGCCAAGTCGATTGTAGATATTGGCTGTGGTGGCGGCATTCTCAGCGAAAGCATGGCAAAACAGGGGGCGGATGTCACGGGTATAGATATGGCGCATGCTTCATTACAAATTGCCCGGTTACACGCTTTAGAGACACAAACCAAACTGCAGTATCAAAAAATAACCGCAGAGGAGTTTGCATCACAACATCCGGGTCAGTTTGATATAGTGACTTGTATGGAGATGTTAGAGCACGTTCCTAACCCAGCCTCTATTGTCCAGGCTTGTTGCGATCTGCTTAACCCCGGTGGTACGGTTTATTTTTCGACCATTAATAAAACCTTCAAAGCTTATTTAATGATGATCCTTGGTGCCGAGCATTTATTAAAATGGGTTCCCAAAGGCACACATGATTATGACAAATTTATCCGCCCTTCACAGTTATTAACGGCGATTGATAGCACCAGATTACACTGTGAAGATTTATGCGGCGTTGAATTTAATCCCGTGCAGGGCGAGTTTGTTATTACTGAAAATGTCAATGTTAATTACATGTTAAGGTGTAAAAAGGCCTTATAAAGCTGTTTACGAGAACAGATTTACAAGGTCAGATTTACTGAGGAGTATCTCCCTGCTTCTCTTTAAATTACATGCTTATATAGATGACTCAGGTGATTGTTGGTAAAAAGCTTAAGACACTACTACCACCGAGGGCACAGAGGCGCTGCGCGGAGAAATGACTAAAAAGCTAATTATTGCTTGTTTTGTATTTTCCTTCTTTAACTCTGTTGATGAAGAAGAATCGAAACACCGTTTCGCAGTCTGATGAAGTGTGCGTGTGCTCTGTGGTGCATTTTTTAATGATGTTAATTTCACCTGAGTGAGTGCATAAGCATGTTAAATTATTAAACCAGCATCTTACTTTTTGCAATCGGCTCTAAACATGCTTCTAATTCTTCATCCGTTGTTGGCATCTTGCCGAACTCAAAAATTTCACGGGAACCTAACATATAAGCGTTGGTACCACCATGATCATGATGAAACCACTTGCCATGCAAACAGATATCCGTGTAACACTTCTCTTCCATATGCAGTTTCATAATCTAGTCCCCTACAATATTTTTTTAAATTTGAACGGTATTAATAACAATGGCATTTATTAATCACTTGACCTTTAAATTTAGCCAACTTAAAGGTTAAGGGATCATTAACCTGCCAATAAAGAACAAACGACCTTAACTTTCGCAGCATTTATTGACCTGAATCAATTTAACTCTGTAAAATAAAAGGGATTGACAAGTTCATTGTAAATAAGGTGATTGAACTGATAATAAAGATAAACCTTGTTGCTCCTAAACAGATCTTGGTCTCAACTTTCTTATTTTGAGCCGCATTTAACCTGCATAAAATGCAAAAACATGAACAGAATCGAAGTTAGTGAAATTTTATTAATAATTATATTTGCCGATATTATTACTATTAATTGTTTAAAATAAAGGTTGCATTTCATTAATCTCAGCCCCTTCCTCAAGCAATTTGTTAGTTATTACTAACCTGTTTTTTTGCGCTCCAGTTATCCACAATTTTATCCACTGCAAAGCTAAAAACATTTGCTTGAAAAAAAGTTAAAAAGCTTTATCTTGTGTCACCTCTCGCTATTAAACACAATATGTTGTGTTTTTGACCAATGAGTAACACTATTAAAAACTGCATGTTAAGTAACACAGTTGTCGCTAGCTAATAAGGTATCCTGAATGAACAAAAACCTATTTGTCACCAAACGAAACGGCAAACGAGAAAGCATTGATCTTGATAAGATTCACCGAGTGATCACTTGGGCGGCAGAAGGCTTAAAAAATGTTTCGGTCTCTCAGGTTGAATTAAATTCTCATATTCAGTTTTATGATGGTATCCGTACCGATGATATACATGAGACTATTATTAAAGCGGCCGCTGATCTTATCTCAGAAGAATCGCCAGATTACCAATATTTAGCCGCACATCTTGCGGTATTTCATCTACGTAAAAAAGCTTATCGACGTTTTACCCCGCCAAGTGTATTTGAGCACGTCAGTAAAATGTGTTCGAAAGGCAAGTACGATACGCATCTACTTGAAGACTACAGCAAGCAAGAATTTGAAGAGATGGAAACATTTATCGATCATGGCCGTGATTTAAATTTTTCTTATGCCGCAGTAAAACAGCTGGAAGGTAAATACCTCATTCAAAATCGTGTCACCGGTGATATTTATGAAAGTGCACAGTTTCTTTACCTGATGGTGGCCGCATGCCTGTTTTCCGATTATGAACCTGCCATACGTTTATCTTATATAAAACGTTTTTATGATGCGACATCGCAGTTTAAAATTTCCTTACCCACGCCTATTATGGCGGGGGTACGCACCCCGACGCGTCAATTTAGTTCATGCGTATTGATTGAAGCAGGTGATAGCCTTGATTCGATCAATGCGACATCAAGCGCGATTGTTAAATATGTTTCACAACGCGCTGGGATCGGCATTAATGCGGGCCGTATTCGCGCGCTAGGCAGTGCGATTCGAGGCGGCGAGGCCTTCCACACAGGCTGTATTCCCTTTTATAAACACTTCCAAACCGCAGTAAAATCATGCTCGCAGGGTGGCGTGCGTGGTGGTGCAGCGACGGTTTTTTACCCCGTTTGGCATTTGGAAGTTGAATCTTTATTGGTTTTAAAAAATAACCGTGGCATTGAATCCAACCGCATACGTCATCTTGATTATGGGGTACAACTCAGTCGTTTATTCTACCAACGCCTGATCGACAAAAAAGATATCGCCCTGTTCAGTCCCTCGGATGTACCAGGTTTATACGATGCTTTCTTTGAAGATCAAGATGAATTTGAGCGTTTATATAATTTATACGAAGGTGATCCGGATATTCGTCAAAAAAGCATTCCAGCCGTTGAGTTGTTCTCTATCTTGATGCAGGAACGCGCCAGTACAGGCCGGATTTACATTCAAAATGTCGATCACTGTAATACCCACAGTCCCTTTGACAGTAAGGTTGCCCCTATTCGTCAAAGTAACCTGTGTCTTGAAATTGCTTTGCCGACTAAACCGTTGCAGCACGTCATGGATGAAGAAGGTGAAATTGCCCTCTGTACCTTATCGGCTCTTAATTTAGGCGCGATTGATTCACTCGATGAGCTGGAAGAGCTTGCTGAACTGGCGGTGCGCGCACTAGATAATTTACTGGATTACCAGGATTACCCGATCAAAGCGGCTGAAAACAGCAGTATGGCACGTCGGACACTAGGAATAGGAGTGATCAACTACGCTTATTATTTGGCTAAAAATGGGGTTAAATACTCAGATGGCAGCGCCAATAATCTAACCCATAAAACCTTTGAAGCCATTCAATATTACCTCTTGAAAGCCTCCAACAAACTGGCTATCGAGCGTGGTGCCTGCCCTAAATTTAACGAAACGCGTTACTCTCAGGGTATCTTACCGCTCGATACGTACAAAAAATCCTTGGATGATATTTGTGATGAACAGTATCACCTCGATTGGGAAACCCTGCGCAGTGACATAGTTAAGCACGGTTTACGTAATTCGACATTATCGGCATTAATGCCTTCTGAAACATCCAGTCAAATATCCAATGCAACTAACGGCATTGAACCACCACGGGGTTTTGTGAGCGTTAAAGCCAGTAAAGATGGTATTTTGAAACAAGTCGTGCCTGAATATGAAAAATATAAACAAAACTATGAGTTATTGTGGAGCATACCAAATAACCAGGGTTATCTTGAATTGGTTGGCATAATGCAAAAATTTGTCGATCAGGCAATTTCAGCCAATACTAATTACGATCCAAAACGTTTTACCGACGGCAGAGTACCCATGACCAACCTTTTAAAAGACTTGCTGGTTGCTTATAAAATGGGTGTTAAGACATTGTATTACCACAATACCCGCGATGGTGCAGACGATGAAAACGTCATAGATGAAGCAGATGACTGTGCCGGCGGTGCATGTAAGATATAATCAACTCTGACGACAAAAAAAGAATGCTCGCTTAATATTATAAGCTGAGCATTCAATTGGTTATAATCAAGCTTGCTTAGCCTGTCATATAACGACTATATCCAAATTACTTGAAGCTGCGGGAATCAGCATCTCCAAGTAGTTTGGGTATATAACAATAAAATTTTATACTCTTTAATTCATAAATAAAAAGTTCATCTGGAGCATTCTATGGCTTATACAACTTTCTCGACAATTCCTAATGATGCTATGAAGGAACCCATGTTCTTTGGCAATCCAGTCAATGTGGCGCGTTATGACCAACAACGCTTTGCAGTATTTGAAAAGTTAATTGAAAAGCAACTAAGCTTTTTCTGGCGACCAGAGGAGATTGATGTAAGCCGTGACCGTATCGATTTTTTAAACTTACCGGATCATGAGCAGCATATTTTCATCTCCAATCTAAAATACCAAACATTATTAGATTCAATTCAGGGCCGTAGCCCCAACATTGCTCTATTGCCCATTGTTTCATTACCCGAACTCGAAACCTGGATTGAAACATGGTCATTTTCTGAAACCATTCACAGTCGCAGTTACACCCATATTTTACGTAATCTGTTTACCGATCCCGGTGAAATTTTTGAAGATATAGTCACCAACGTGGAGATTCAAAAGCGGGCGACGGATATTGCCGGCTATTATGATGCGTTAATCCATGCCACCCAGTTCATGCAGCTCCATGGTCTGGAACAAGCTGAGATTGATTATATCAACCTGGAAAACCAGGTTGAAAAACTAAACCTGCGCGCCATTAAGAAAAAACTTTACCTTTGTATCTGTTCAATTAATGCCTTAGAAGCCATTCGTTTTTATGTTTCTTTTGCATGTTCATTTGCCTTTGCCGAACGTGACCTATTAGAAGGTAATGCAAAAATAATCAAATTAATTGCCCGGGATGAAGCCCTGCACCTTAATTCTACGCAACAAATTTTAAACCTCTGGGCCGATGGAAAAGATGATCCTGAAATGGCC
>DATBNI010000104.1:0-5025 GCA_036554425.1 Psychromonas sp. | reverse complement strand
ACCGGGAATACCCGTTGAGATACCACAGCTTAGTTCACCTTTTTTAACAACTTCAGCTAAGGTAGAAGCAGAAGCTAGACTCGGTACAAGTGCGGCAGCACCCAGTAATAAAGCTATCTTTGTAACTTTCATAAAATGTCCTTGTTTATCTGATGACTACAAATATTAAAATTAATACAGCAAAGTTAACTGAGCATATTTTGTGCCAACACCAAGGAAATACTTTTATAATCATGAAGTGTTATTCAATGCATTGTTTTTTATGGTATTTATTTTAAATGGAAAGGGAAGAGGAAAGGAGGTAAATCAAGCTCAAGCTGTATGCCGCACCAAAATGAAGCCTTTTTATTTTAAAAAAAGCATTTATTACAGTCATTATAATTTTTTTGATGATACAAAATCCTAATAAATGATTTTGAAGCGCTTCTCACAGGTAGTAGATAACAGTATGTTATAAATCAATAACAAAGAGTAAAACATCGTTTTATCTCTCTAGTCTTACTTTTAAACTACATGTATGAGGAGAATGCAGTGGGTTTACTCTTAGATGAAAATTGTTAGATTATGATAATAATGATCGATAAAGGATCACTATTTTCACTATTAAGTTTTATAATGGGCTTAAAAAAAGCATGTTTTAAACATGCTTTTTAAGTGTTGGCCAGTGCTTTTTTAATGCGATAAAATCTGATCTAAAAAGAGTTTCAAACGATCCGATTGCGGATTATCAAAGAACTCATGGGGTTCATTCTCTTCGATAACCTGTCCCGCATCCATAAAGATCACTCTGTCTGCTACTTTTTTAGCAAAGCCCATTTCATGGGTTACACAAATCATGGTGATCCCTTCATCGGCCAGTTCAACCATGACATCAAGTACTTCCGATACCATTTCGGGATCAAGTGCTGAAGTGGGTTCGTCAAAGAGCATGATTTCAGGGTTGATACATAAGCAGCGTGCAATGGCGACACGCTGCTGCTGGCCTCCTGATAGCTGATTCGGGTATTTGTGCGCCTGATCGGCAATTTTAACGCGCTCAAGGTAATACATGGCGGTTTTAAGTGCCTCGGCACGGGGTTTATTATGTACCCAAATCGGGGCCAAGACTAAGTTTTCCAGTACTGAAAGATGCGGGAAAAGATTAAAATGCTGAAATACCATGCCCACTTGGGAACGGATTTCACGCACAACCTTTACGTCATCAATCAGCTCAGTGCCATTAATATTGATTTGGCCCTGCTGAAATTTTTCAAGGTGGTTTAAGCAACGAATAGTGGTTGATTTACCGGATCCTGAAGGACCGCAAATAACGACTTTTTCGCCTTTTTTAATATTCAAATTGATATCTTTAAGTACATGGAAATCACCATACCACTTATTAACATTTTTCATTGTGATCATAAATTCTTGCTCGGACATGATATTTCCCTTAATGCTCAGTATTATATTTACGTTCGACTGATTTTGAGTATTGCGACATGGAGAAGCAGAATACCCAGTAGATCATGGTGACAAATACATAACCTTCAATTTCGAAACCTAACCAGTTGGAATCACTGGTGGTCAGTGTCACCATCGCTAACACATCAAATAACCCTATGATTAAGACCAGTGTTGTATCTTTAAAGAGCGAGATGAAGGATCCCACTAAATTGGGGATGGAGATTTTTAACGCCTGCGGCAAAATGATTAAAATCATGCCCTGCCAGTAACTCAGGCCCAATGACTCTCCTGCCTCATATTGCCCTTTTGGAATGGCCTGTAAACCACCGCGGATAACTTCTGCAATGTATGCCGCCTGAAACAGCGTGATCCCGATTAATGCCCGTAATAATTTATCAAAATCAATACCGTCACTAAAAAACAGCGGCAACACCACCGAGGCCATAAATAATATGGTAATAAGCGGGACACCGCGGACAAACTCAATAAACCCGACACATAATGTTTTTAAGATAGGCATATCCGATTGACGCCCTAAGGCCAGGACAATACCGATAGGAAATGAGGCAATAATCCCCACTGCCGCCACCAGTATGGTCAGCATTAATCCGCCCCATTTTTCAGTGGGTACTTCTTCAAGGCCGAACCAGCCGCCACTGATCAGGACAAAACAGATAATCGGGTAGATTAACATTATTCCAATTTTAACTTTAATATTAGGGATTAACTTCATAGAGAATAAAAAGGCAATCGAAATAAAGGCGACTAAATTGGGACGCCAGTGCTCTGCTTCCGGGTAAAAGCCATATATAAACTGGTCAAATTTTTCGACGATAAAAATCCATCGAGCACCACTTTTAACAATCTCTTCTTTTGTACCGCTCCAGGTTGCATCAAATATCATCCAGTCAAGCAGGGGGGGGAGCATAATATAAACAATGTAAATGCCCAATAGGGTTAAGACACTGTTTTTAATATCCGAAAAGAGATTCTCTCTTAACCAGAACAGAACACCTTTGCTTGTTGAGGGTGCTGCTTTAGCTTCTTTAAACGTATAAACAGCCATATTATCTTCCTTTTATTTCCATTTTTGCATTGACCCAATTGAGCAGCAGAGAGATAACAATACTGAAGGTGAGGTAGACCGCCATAGTCATCATAATGATTTCAATAGCCTGACCCACCTGATTCAGTGTTGTTCCTGAAAACAGGGTCACAATTTCAGGGTAACCAATGGCAGTGGCGAGCGAAGAGTTTTTCACTAAGTTAAGATACTGGTTAATGACCGGCGGAATAATGACCCGCAGCGCTTGCGGTAAAACGACCTTGCGTAAAATAACGTGTTTTTTTAACCCCAGGGATTTTGCCGCTTCTTTTTGTCCCGATGGCACGGCTTCAATACCTGCACGCACCGCTTCTGCAATGTAAGTGGCGGTATAGATGCTGAGTGCAAAGGTGAGTGCCAGTAACTCTGGAATAATGGCTAAACCACCTTGAAAGTTAAATCCTTTTAGGGCGGGATATTCAGCCGTGATCGGTTGACCGGTCACAAAATAAGCCAATAAAGGAGATAGAATTAAGATAGCGAGGGAGACTTTAATTAACGGGAATTCTTCACCGGTTTGATCATGGCGTTTTTTTGCCCATCGGGTTAAAAAACCAACCGCGATGCAGGCGATCACTAAAGCAATCAGTATGAAGATACTGCCCGACTGAAAAATAGGCTCAGGCAGTAATAATCCGCGATTGTTTAGAAAAACAGATTCAAAGTAGCTAAAACTCTGCCGCGGGCTAGGTAACGCCGCAAGCACAATGTTATACCAAAATAAAATTTGTAATAAAATAGGTATATTACGGAAGGTTTCAATATAAACAAGCGACAGCTTAGCCACTATAAAATTAGAGGATAAGCGGCCAACACCCACTAATAATCCTAATATAGACGCAAATACAATGCCGATCACCGAGACCAGCAGGGTATTGAGTACCCCGACAATAAAGACATCTAAAAAAGTAGAAGTTGTATCATCATAGGGGATCAGTGCCTGGCTCACGCTAAAGCCTGCTGTTTCGCCTAAAAATGAAAAACCTGTGGTGATGCCTCTTTTTTCAATATTGTCGAACATATTATTGGTAAAGTAAAACGCACAGGCAACCACCGCGAGGAGCGCAAGAAGTTGGAAAAGAATGGCGCGATTTTTGGGGCTGGTTAATAAGCCGCCGGTGGTCGGGGGGAGTTGTGATTTATTCATAGCAAGCCTTTGAAAAAAGGGGGTATAAAGCCCCCCTAAAGAGTATTTAGCGGATTGGCATTGAGTACATTAAGCCGCCTTGATTCCATAACTTATTAAGCCCGCGATCAATATTAAGAGGGGAGTCCTTACCGACGTTTCTATCAAACATTTCGCCGTAGTTACCCACTTGCTTGATAATTTGGTAAACCCAGTCACCCTTGACTCCCAGGTTTTCACCGGCTGTGCCAGAAGTGCCCATTAAACGTTTAATACTTGGGTTTTCTGATTTGAGCATCTCTTCAATATTACTCGATGAGACACCTAACTCTTCCGCTTCTAACGTCGCATACATAGTCCAACGAACGAGATTAAACCATTGATCATCCCCTTGACGTACCACAGGCCCAAGCGGCTCTTTAGAAATGATTTCCGGTAACACAAACGCAGAATCCGGATCTTCTAATTTAAGTTTCAAACCATACAGTTGCGAGGCATCGGAAGTCAGCACGTCACAACGTCCGCTTTTAAAACCATCAACTGTTTGCCCTGAAGTATCGTAAGTAACCGCTCTATATTCCATTTTATTTGCTTGGAAATAATCGGTTAAATTAAGCTCAGTGGTGGTCCCTGCCTGAATACAAAAAGTGGCGCCGTTGAGCTCTTTTGATGAACTAACACCAAGCGCTTTTCTGACTAAGAAACCCTGTCCATCGTAGTAGTTTACGCCGGCAAAGTTTAACCCTAAGGAAGTATCTCGCGTTGCCGTCCAGGTGGTTGCACGTGATAAAACATCAATTTCACCACTTTGTAATGCGGTAAAACGCTCTTTTGCTGTTAACGGAATATATTTTACTTTTGATGCATCGCCGAAAACGGCTGCAGCGACGGCTTTACAAAAATCAACATCGAGTCCTTTCCAAACGCCTTTTGAATCTGTTGCAGAGAAACCGGGAATACCCGTTGAGATACCACAGCTTAGTTCACCTTTTTTAACAACTTCAGCTAAGGTAGAAGCAGAAGCTAGACTCGGTACAAGTGCGGCAGCACCCAGTAATAAAGCTATTTTTGTAATTTTCATAAAATTTCCTTGTTTATGTTTTCGTAATACATCTCAAAAAAAATAAGTATATAAATCAGTTCATCGAAACAGCTAATTTATATAATGATCAATACAATAGAAGATATTCTTGGCAGAAGATACGTAGTTTTACGTAGTTTTTTTAAACATTTGTAATTATAAGAGGTCTCTCACAGAAACCATAATACTGAATGTTTTTCAATGTTTTTCTGTTACATGGTGCTGCGGTAAAAGTATTTTTAAGCTATTGGGGTGTTTTTTTATTCTCTG
>DATBNI010000593.1:0-3901 GCA_036554425.1 Psychromonas sp. | reverse complement strand
TGTACTGAGCCAATAACGTGCAGCTGAGTCATTACGCCAGTAACTGAAGTGGCGTTCACCCTGTTGATCTGTTTCAATTAAATAAAGCCCGGGGCTTTTATAGCCAAGTCGCTGTACCCAGTTGGTTTGGATATGCTCCCGCTGCCAGGCTGCTAACATATTTTGACTGAGACCATCATCGCCCAGAGCCGTGACATAATGCACTGACAGCGGCAAAGTGTGAGTTAAGCGCGCCAAATACAAGGCGGTATTTAATGTATCGCCACCAAAACCTTGTGCTAAAAGGCCTTCACCAGCAGCACTCAGCTCCACCATACACTCACCGATCACGGCTATTTTTTGTGTCATGACTTATTTCCTTACGTTTTTTGTCCACTATTAAAGCGTCACACCACTTTTAAAAATGGCCAGTTCACGAAAATCATTGCGCTCATTACAGGTCTGACGGCCATTGGCAATCTCGACAAGAAGATCGACAAACTGCGCGAGTAACTGCGGCATTGTTGTGCCTTCAACAAGGGTGCCGGCATTAAAATCAATCCAATGTGGTTTGCGCGTTGCCAAATCACTGTTTGTTGCTAATTTTACTGTCGGGACAGGACCACCATAGGGCGTGCCGCGTCCAGTGCTGAATAACACCATATGGCAACCCGCTGTTGCTAATGCGCTGGTTGCCACTGCATCATTACCCGGCGCGCTCAGTAGGTTCAGACCCGGCACGCGCAGGCGTCCACCATAGGGGACAACATCCATAACCTTACTTTGTCCGGATTTTTGTGTGCAGCCCATTGATTTTTCTTCCAGGGTTGAAATCCCCCCGGCTTTATTACCCGGCGATGGGTTTTCATAAATAGGCTGCTTATTATCAATAAAGTACTGTTTAAAATCATTGATCATACTGACGGTTTTATTAAAGGTGTTTTGATCCCGGCAACGTGACATTAAGAGGCGCTCCGCACCAAACATTTCCGGCACTTCTGTCAGTACTGACGTCCCACCGTATTGGGTGACATAATCAGAAAAACAGCCTAATAATGGATTGGCAGTAATACCTGAGAATCCATCGGAACCCCCACACTCTAAACCAAACTTAAGCTCACCAATACGTCCAACTTGTCGCTTATCCTGCTGCATTGCCTGCAAAATTTCTTTCAGTAAGTCAATCCCGTATTCGACTTCATCATCCTGTTGCTGACAAACCATAAAACGGACACGTTCTTTATCATATTCACCCAGCGTATCTTCAAATGCCGAAATTTGGTTGTTTTCACAACCTAATCCCACCACCAGCACACCACCGGCATTGGGGTGATAGAGCATGTTCTGCAGAATAGTACGAGTATTAAGATGATCCGCCCCCAGTTGTGAGCAGCCGTATTGATGATCAAAAAGGTGAATACCATCAATACCCGACAGATCACATTGCGCTTCGATTTGCTTTTTCATCTGCCGGGTTAATGCATTAACACAGCCTACCGTTGGTAAAATCCATAATTCATTACGAATCGCCACATCACCATTTTTACGGCGATAAATTTGCACCTCCCGCTCGGCTAGATCAGTGACAACATCAACAAAATCAGGCTGATATTCATATTCATCCAGGTCGCTTAAATTGGTCTTAATATTGGTCGGATTAACCCAGGCGCCGGCATTGACCGCTTGGGTTATATGACCGATTGGAGAACCATATTTAATCACCTGCTGATTAAGCTCAAGATCGCTGATGGCCATTTTATGGGCCTGCCCAATGGGCTCCAGCACCTTAATCGACTTACCATCAAGGGTGATTTCTTCACCCTGCTGCAGATCTCTCAGGGCGACCACGACATTATCGTTTTTATGTATTTTAAAAAAAGCGTCCATAAATCCTCCTAGCAGTTTGTCAGTGCAGCGCGCATACCCTGCTCACAAATAGAGCTGAGTAACGAGCCTGTCAGTTCAGTTAATCCGGGCACTCGGGTTAAATCTTGTCCCCAATGATCCGCATCACAGAGTATTTGCTTAACCAAATCATTGCTACTTAAACGCCCCGCATCGACATCAGCCCAAGCCTGCTGATAAAATTGCAGCCATTTATGATCATCCTGCAGCGGGTAAGTTTCATCACCACGCTGACCGCGATAAAAGGCAATCATGGCAGCTAAAGCAAAGGTTAAGTTAACCGGTAACTTACCCGTCTTTTCATAATAAGATAATAACTGCGGTAAAATACGCGTTTGATATTTAGTCATACTGTTCAGCGCAATGGCCGATAATTGATGCTTAATAAAGGGGTTACGGAATCTATCTAAGACATCATTGGCAAATGACTTGAGTTCATCCTGCGGCAAATTTAGAGTGGGTATAATTTCGTTAAAAATAGTTTTTTCAATAAAGGCAGTGATCTGCTGATCTGCCATACTTTCGCCAACGGTATCAATGCCGGCAAGAAAAGCAACGGGCACCATAGCGGTATGGGCACCATTTAAAATGGCCACTTTGCGCTCTTTGTAAGGTTTAATATCATCAACAATCTTAATATTCATGCACTGCTGAGAACTCAGTTGATCCAAACAGAGTGCTTCACTTAACCATTTTGGTCCCTGAATAACAAACAGGTAAAAATATTCAGCCGTATCCATAAACTGATCGCTATAACCAAACTCTTCCTGTAACTGCGCATGCTCATCACGAGGAAAACCCGTCACAATACGATCCACCAAGGTTGAACAGAAAGTATTATGCTCGTTTAACCAGAGGCTAAATTCAGCGGGTAACTGCCACTGTTTGGCATAATCCAGAATCATCGCTTTTAGTTTTTCACCATTATAGTCAATCAGCTCGCAGGGGATAATAATCCAGCCCTTATCGGCGGCACCGTTAAAACAACTGAAACGGCGATATAAAAGCTGGGTTAATTTAGCGGGAAAGCTGGATGCCGGCATATCATCGAGCGCATCGGATGCTTGATAAGTGATACCGGCTTCGGTGGTATTAGAAAAAACAAAGCGGATATCGGGATTTTCAGCCAGCGCCAGCACACTGGGGAAATCTTGATAAACGTTAAGCTCTCGCGTCACAGAACGGATAATACGAGCGGTGCGTTGACTCTCACCCTGCTCGTTAAGACCACGAATTAAGGTAGTATAGAGTCCATCTTGAGTACTTAAGCTGGCAGGGAAATCCGTATCAATGGGGCGAATAAGCACGACACCCGCATTGAGATCAGTCTGTTCATTAAGATGATCAATTTGCCAGTCAATAAAAGCACGCAGAAAATTGCCTTCGCCAAATTGAATGATTTTTTCAGGGTAACTGGCACCCGGGAAGTTGATGCGGTTAAGTTGTTTCATTAAAATATTTCCTTAAGTGACACGATCCAATGTGCGCGCCATAAAATGTGAGAGATCAGTAATAAAAATTAATTCAGTTTGATAGCGAAATAATCACGCGCGTTGTTAAAGCAGATATTTTCGACCATAGTGCCGAGCAATTTCAGATCATTAGGCGCTTCACCATCAGCTACCCAACGACCTAACATGTTGCATAAAATACGGCGGAAATATTCATGACGGGTATAAGAAAGGAAACTGCGGCTATCGGTCAACATACCCACAAAACGGCTAAGCAGGCCTAATTGCGCCAACTGCGTCATTTGTCGTTGCATGCCGTCTTTTTGATCGTTAAACCACCAGCCGGAGCCAAATTGAATTTTCCCGGCAATACCGTCACCCTGGAAGTTACCGGTCATAGTCGCAAGCACTTCGTTGTCGCGCGGGTTAAGGCAATAAAGAATGGTTTTAGGCAGCTTTCCCTGGCTGTCCTGCGCATCAAGCAAACGTGATAGCGGCAAAGCAAGCGGTGCATCATTAATGGAATCAAAGCCGGTATCCGGGCCTAACAGTTGCAGGCGAAGGCA
>DATBNI010000044.1:0-2273 GCA_036554425.1 Psychromonas sp. | reverse complement strand
AATTCCGGGTTGGATACAACCGTAATGTCGCTACTGCTCATCCCCCTTTTTTCGATTACAGCAGTCATGGCCTGATGTACTTTTTGCGCTGTGCCTACCGGCACGGTGGACTTGTTTACCACAATGGGAAAACCGCTCATATGTTCGGCAATGGTTTCGGCCACGGTTAGCACGTAACGAATATCTGCAGCGCCTGTCTCATCAGGTGGGGTGCCCACTGCAATAAAATGTATTTCGCCATGAGAGACCCCTTCCAAAGAGTCCGTGGTAAACTTTAACCGGCCAGCTTTATGGTTTTCTATAACCAGATGTTCTAGCCCAGGCTCAAAAATTGGAATAATACCGCGTTTTAAATTGGCTATTTTATCGCGATCGATATCAACACACATCACACTGTGTCCAACCTGCGCTAAAACGGCTGCCTGTACCAAGCCTACATAACCAATACCATAAACTGTTACTTTCACCACTTTTCTCCGTAGGGAAGTGTTGTAAGGACTTGTTGTGCCGAAGTGAGTAAATCAGCAATTTCTTACAGATTTATGACAGCCCTGAAAATATTATTACTCGCCCGCGACACCGCGTATTGGGCGCACACTGCCCCATGATTTACAGCCTGGGCACAACCAATGCAGAGTATTCCCAGTAAAACCGCACTTACTACAGCAATATCCGGGTTTTTCAGAAATAACTTTATCCACCAACTGTTTTAGCAGGAAAAGGTTTTCTCGCGCCTGACCTTCTGAATTGGGCAAATAAAATTCTATTAAACGATTCAAGGTGCGTATGCTAGGGTGTATTTTTAATTGCGCCGCAATAAAAGCAGCCGCCTCATTATCACCCGCCTGCCAACGCAAGCGCTCTGCTATTTTAATAATCAGAGAGTTACTGGGATGCTCATTTAATAAACTCATTAGGTATTCGATCAGCTGAGCTTGTTCGGCTAGCTTGTCATAACAATCGCAGAGTAAATCCAGTGCTTCGGTAATTAATTCAGGTTCTTGTGTTGGGATTTTATGCAAGTACTTAAGCGCATCCCGATAGCGGCCAAGATCACACTCCAATTTTGCGAATAACAAGCTGGCCCGTACAGAGTTTTTATCATAGTTCAACGCATCCGCCAAAAACTGACGTGCACGACTGTATTGTTTTTTCTCCAGTTCAATACAGGCTTGCTCACACGCAAAATGCGCCTGTATTTCGCCTAATAACTGCCCGTTTTTGTTTTTATAACGTTTGGGGTTGAGTTGTGAAGCCATCTTAATTGCACTGGTCCATTCCTTTTCATCCTGATACACCTCAATTAAATATTCCAACGCGCGAGCGCGAAAAGATGCAGAAATCTTCACAATTTCAAGTAATAACGACTCTGCCCGGTCCAATAAGCCCGACTTAATATAATCCCGCGCCAGCTCCAACTGAGCTTCTTGCCGCTGAATAGACGACAAGCCCGGTCGGGCGAGCAAATTTTGATGTATTTTGATGGCCTTAGTAACTTCACCGCGGCGTCGCAGCATGTTACCCAGCGCCAAATGCGTTTCCAGGGTGTTACTGTTGACATCGAGAGCGCCAATAAACGCATCAATAGCACTATCAGGTTGTTCATTGAACAGATAGCTCAGGCCTTTATAGTAATTCAGGTATTCGGCTGGCGCAGGATGTCTTTGCTGGGGCTTGGATCGGCTTTTTCTACCCAGAAAAAACCCCACAATAATGGCAAGAAATAAAAACCCTAAGAACAGGTAATCGAGCATATCAATCCCGTAATGCCTGGCTTCTCAGCACCTGATTTTCTTTTTCCAGGGCCGCTTTCTGATGCTTTAACTGTGTGATCGCGCGCTTTTGCAGTAGCGCAGAAAACAGGCTGATAACAAAGCCTATTACCGCCCCTGTTAACAAAGCCACAAGCAACCAAAAGCCCAAGCGCAGTTCGGGCAGGTTAACACCCAGCAACACGACGGTAACAGGGGTAGGATTTTCATAGTTGAACAGGAAGCCAAAAAGAAGTGCGGACAGCAAAACCAAAGCGAATAAAAAGCGCACTAAATGCCTCATAATGACACCTGTATCGGCATGAATGAAGGGTTAAATCCCGATTGGTTCAAGTTGCCAGGATGCTTTCATTGACGCGATCACGCATTTCTTTACCTGGTTTGAAATGCGGAACATATTTACCTTCAAGCTCAACCGGCTCACCGGTTTTGGGGTTCCGGCCCATGCGCGGCGCTCGATAATGCAGTGAAAAACTACCAAAGCCACGAATTTCAATACGC
>DATBNI010000025.1:0-3955 GCA_036554425.1 Psychromonas sp. | reverse complement strand
TAACGGCAGCTTGCGTATGACCAATGCAGCCCGTGGCTACACGGCTTGGGATCCAACCAGCCCTGCCTACATTATGCATACGGCTAATGGTTCAACCTTGATGATCCCGAGCGTCTTTATGTCTTGGACGGGTGAAGCCTTGGATAAAAAAATTCCGCTGCTGCGCTCAATTTCAGCAATGAATGAAGCCGGCCAAAAAGTACTGAAATTAATGGGCGAGACTGATGCCGCGCCCCTTAATTCAAGCTGCGGCGCTGAGCAGGAATATTTCTTAGTGGATGAAAATTTCGCCAATGCACGCCCGGATCTGTTACTGGCAGGCAGAACCTTATTCGGTGCTCCTCCGGCTAAAGGCCAACAATTTGACGATCACTACTTTGGTGCAATCCCTGAGCGCGTTCAAGTGTTCATGCAGGATTTTGAAAACAAACTTTACAAGCTGGGTATCCCGGCTAAAACTCACCACAACGAAGTGGCCCCCGGTCAATTTGAAATTGCACCTTATTATGAAGCAGCTAACGTCGCAGCGGATCATCAGCAACTGTTGATGACGGTCATGAAAAGCACGGCGAAAGAGCATGGTTTCCTGTGTTTATTACATGAAAAACCCTTTGCCGGTATTAACGGCTCGGGTAAACACGTTAACTGGTCAGTGGGTAACAGCACCCAAGGCAACTTGTTAGATCCCGGCAGCACGCCACATGATAATCTTAACTTTTTACTGTTCTGCGGCGCTGTTATTCGCGGTGTGCATAAATATGGGCCATTATTACGCGCAGTGATTGCGTCAGCTTCTAATGACCACCGTTTAGGGGCAAACGAAGCGCCACCGGCGATTCTTTCTGTTTATTTAGGCGAGCAGTTAGAAGGGCTATTTAACGACATTAAAAACGGCAAACGGCTAACCTCTGAAGATGGTGGTTTAATGGATTCGGGTCTATCACAAATCCTGCACTTTGAACGCGATCCGGGTGACCGTAACAGAACCTCTCCCTTTGCTTTTACGGGTAACCGTTTTGAGTTCCGCGCTGTCGGCTCATCGCAATCAGTCTCCGGCCCATTAGTTGCTATGAATACCATGCTGGCTGATTCATTAAACTGGATTGCTGAAAAATTAGAAGTCGCTTTAACAAGCTCTGATAACCAAAGCGATGCCGTTGCCTCTGTCTTAAAAGAGCTAATGGAACTGCATGGCAATGTTGTCTTTGGCGGTGACGGCTACTCTACAGAGTGGCATACCATGGCAGTTGAAGAGCGTGGCTTACAAAATATTCCAACAACGGCGGATGCTTTACCCGCATTTCGTGAAGAGTCAGTGGTTAAGCTTTTTGAAAGCACCGGGGTATTATCACCCGTTGAATTAGAAAGTCGCTATCAGGTTTATGCTGAGCAATATATTCTTTCGATTGAAGTAGAAGCTAAATTAGTCATTGATATGGCAACCACCACTATCTACCCTGCCGCTATTAGTTACTTATCTCAGTTGGGTCTAACCTCTTCAGCCATGACCGGGCTAGGTATCGAACTTGATACTTCGCTGTCTTCTGCAATCGCAGTTGAGGCCAATGCGATGATCGCCGCTGTTACTGAACTTAAACAAGCAATAGCGATCCATGACTTTGCCGATATAGAGGCGCATATGCATTTCTGCGCCGGTGTGATTCGTGATTTAATGGATCAGACTCGTGTGCATGCAGATGCGCTTGAAGCCCTGGTTGCTGATGAATTATGGCCATTGCCTAAGTACCAGGAAATGTTATTTATCAAATAACATTTCAGTTAGAGAGCAGACAGACTTACTGCCCTCAATAAAGACCAATAATAAGGCTCACTTTTTGTGGATAAAAAGTGAGCCTTATTTTTTATCGCTTCCTCTACTCCTGCTGACATAAGCGTTTTCCAAACAGGGACCATTTAGAGTGACACAAGCTGCACTAATAAGGGTTTTTTATTGCCTAACAGAAAATGCTAACCCACAATATACCCAAACTAGCTGAAGATTCAGATTCCTGCATTTTCAACTAGTTTGGGTATAGAATATTATATTTTAATATTGGGGTATCTAGTATATGAATTTCTCTTTATTGAGCACGGCATCTTTAATCTGTCTTTGTGGCACTTTTTCATCAATGACAGCGGCCACAACCAAAATATATCACTGGGTTGATGAGAATGGCAAAAGCCATTATTCCGATACGGCGGCTATTGGCGCGGCAGAGATCCAGGTGGTTAATAAAAATATCGTCAGATCCGAGAACCTACAACCCGCGCCAATAACAACGCCAAAAAACACAGCAGCCGTAAAAGCAGAACCCGCCATTATCTATCAAGCCGAGATTATCTCGCCTGAAAATGACAGTCCACTGCGCAGTAATGACGGTTCGATTGATATTCAGGTTAAAACAACGCCTGAAAAATCCCCCACCCAGAAACTGCAACTCTTTTTAGACGGTAAAGTACTGGGCAGCCCGCAAACTCCATCAACAATACGGGCAGAAAACATTGATCGGGGCACGCATCAGATACAAGTTCAATTATTAGATGAAAGTGGCAAGGTTCTTGCAAGAACACAGGTAGTCACAGTACATTTACAACGAATATCCAGCAGATCCACTCCATAATAAGGCTGAAATGTTAAATAATCATTCAAACTCACTTGCCGTTGCCATACTTGAAGAAGCGAATACGGCATTCGTCATTATCAGCGCAGAATTAAAACTGATCTATGCAAACCCGGCGAGTGAGGTTTTATTGTCACAAAGCAAGCAACGCCTTTACATGCAAAGTTTGCAGCAACTGGCAAATCATTATCATTTTAACCCCAGCTATATTGAAGCTGTTTTCAGCCATAAAAATGCCTTCACTGACGGTGAAACAACCTTGCTGGTGGATGGTCATCCTCTGTTAATGGCATTAAGTGCCACCTATTTAGAGTTTGAAAATAAGGATTATGTGATCATTGAGATGCACTGTATTGAACGGCAGCGTAAGATAAGCCAATTCCATTATCAAGAGCATCAGCAAAAAGCCGCAAAAGATCTTGTCCGCGGACTTGCCCATGAAATAAAAAATCCGCTCGGTGGCCTGCGCGGTGCAGCACAGTTATTAGAAAGTGAACTGGCAGCTCCCGAACTTAAAGAGTTTACCCAAATAATTATCGAACAAGCGGATCGTCTAAGCGCGTTAGTTAATCGTTTATTAGGCCCCCAGACCTTGGGAGAGCGCGCTTCTCATAATTTACATTCCGTCCTCGAGAAAGTACGCAAATTAGTCTGCCTGGATCTGCCTGAGCATATCAGCATCAAAATTGATTATGATCCGAGCATTCCGGATTTTGAAATGCAGCCGGATCAACTGCAGCAAGCATTCTTAAATATTCTTCAGAATGCAGTACAATCACTGAGCACCCAGCCTGAGAAAAACTTAGAAATAATTATAAAAACACGTACCGCTCACCAAGTCATTATTCACGGTGTATTACAGCGCCTGGCGGCTGAAATTAAAATTATTGATAATGGCTCAGGTGTCCCTGCACATTTAAAAGACACCTTATTTTACCCTATGGTCACAGGCCGCAGTGATGGTACGGGATTGGGGCTATCTATTGCTCAGGAGCTTATTAAACAAGAGAGAGGACGTATCGAATGCAACAGTACAGAAGGTTATACTGAGTTTGTTATCTACCTCCCTTTAACTATCTAATTAAAAACAAAATAAAGACCTGCCCTAGCAGATATTAAAAATTTAACACTGATGAAAAAGGAAAAAAAGATGCCTTCAGCTTGGATTGTGGATGATGACCACGCTATTCGTTGGGTTTTAGAACGTACTCTAAAAGCTGAAAAGATTGACTATGCCAGTTTCCCCGACGGTGAATGTTTGTGGCAGCAGTTACAGATAGAGCAGCCCGAGGTTATTATTTCCGACGTGCGTATGCCGGGTATTAACGGGATAG
>DATBNI010000589.1:0-3120 GCA_036554425.1 Psychromonas sp. | reverse complement strand
TATGTTCCAGATGTTTGATGCACTGCCATTAGGCAATATTTTATCAATGATAGCTGTGCTACTGGTACTGGTTTTCTTTATTACCTCTTCCGATTCCGGGTCGTTGGTGATAGACAGTATTACTGCGGGTGGTAAAATTGATGCACCGGTTCCACAACGTATTTTTTGGGCAACAATCGAGGGTGCAATTGCAGCTGTTTTACTCTGGATTGGCGGCACTGAGGCGATTCAGGCGTTGCAGGCTGGCGCCATTTCGACCGGTCTGCCCTTTACCATTATTTTACTAATAATGTGTGTTAGTTTATTGATGGGTATGCGCACCGAAAAACATAATAAAGGCTAGTTTTTGCTCGCCACAAAAAAGCCGATGAACTATTCATCGGCTTTTTTTTTACTTTCTCTTATCAGGGATACCTTATACCCATAAATGTTTAATCTCAGTGTCCGGACTAAAATGATATTTAATTTGAGCCTGAAATAATTCTGCGGTGGCAATCGCATCGGTTAGGGCATCGTGAGGCGGGTAAGTAGGTAAGTTGTAACGAGCACGACTATTAGCAAGACGAATTGACTCCGGTTGCTTTCTTTTAAAGAAATTAAACACCCCCTGCGATTTAACCCGCTGCAAATCAGCTTCAATCTGCATAGTATCAATAACCGGAAAGAGAATACCTTCATTAATCAAAATACGTAAAGTATGATCCAGAAAATCACGCTCAATATGCCGATAATGCACCACCACCACTTTCCCTGCAAGCTCATCTAGAAGCTGCTCTAAAATCCGCAACAGATCAGGCGCACCTTGTAAATCCGAGTGGGTGATACCATGAATAATAATCGAGTTTTCTTGTAAATTATCCTGCGGTTTGAGATACCATTTTTTTGCTTTGCGACAAAAAATCCGCTGTAAATTAAAAGGCACCAGACCAATGCTAATGATCCCGTTTTGCTGTGAATCTAAGCCTGTGGTTTCAAAATCCAGGGCGACAAAGTCAATGTCACTTAAGGGCGTTTCATTGTGATAGGTCCCGGTATTATAAAAACGCTGCAAACGTGAATCTTTACTGTGTTGCGCTTTCAACTGCAGAAAGGCCGCCCAGTTTAATATCTCCTGGTTACTGAAATTATTCATGAGTTAACCTTTAAAGTTTACTGGCAGTATAGCGATATTTTAAAAAGTTTTGCGCATTGCTTAACACTAAAAAAGCATCTTTCAGATTACGCCTTTCAAAATCAGACATCTTTTCCGGTTCAATATTATTATCAGGCTCAATCCCGGACTCTATATCTAATGCCTGATGACGCAAACGTACCAGAGAGATAAGCTCCATCGCATGCTGTAAATCTTCACCCTTTGATTTGGGCAGAATACCCGCTTCGATTATGTCTTCCAGGCGTTCAAATGAGTTTTGCGATTGTGAGCCGATAGCCAGAGCATGCACCCTGATCAGATCCGCCAATGGTGCGGTGCCACGGCGTTTTAAATTAATAGAGTTATTATGGCGGCCATCTTTTTCCATCACAAAATCTTTAAAAAATCCCAGCGGGGGTTTGCGGTTAAGGGCATTACGCGCCAGACAGGCTAAAAATCGGTTATTTTTCTTGGCCCTGCGCAGAATAAATGCATTTAACTGCTCAGCCCATTTTACCCGCCCATAGACACCCGTAAGATCAAAGAAAATAGAGCAGTTTAATAAAGCCTGCGGGTTTGGATTATCTATCCAGTCTGCGAAACACTCCTCCCATTGGGATCGTGTTTTGCGGTACTCAGGATTGGTCGCCATAATAAAACCAGTGCAGTAACTGTAACCGCAGGCCGCCAAACCATCACAAACAAAATTGGCTAACTGCTCGAAATATGGACCATGCAACTCTGCTTGATAGCTATTATCAAGAATAATGGCATTATCCTGATCCGTGACCATCAGCTGCTCATCTCGGGCCATCGAACCAAGGGCTAAAAAACAGTAGGGAACAGGCGGCGGGCCGAACTTCTCTTCTGCAAGCTCTAATAAACGCTGCTTAAAGCTGCGCCCTATTTCCGACATTGCCCGTCCGACCATATGAGAATTGGCATCCTCATTCACCATGCGGACAAAACAGTTTTTTAACTGCGCAGAAAGAAGGACTAAATCTTCGCTGCTTTTCTGCTGAAAGATACTGCTGACAAATAACAAACTGTTTTGTGATTCGTAACGGATAATATCTGCCACTTCGATCAGACCGATCGGTTTTTTATTTTTTAGAATAGGCAGGTGATGGATGTTATAACGCAGCATAAGCAGCATAGCCTCAAAAATATAGGCGTTATGATCCAGTGAAATTAAGTCGGTCGACATGACTTGTGAAATAGGATTATCCACATTTAACCCGGATGCAATGACTTTAACGCAGAGATCATGTTCCGTAATAATACCCACGAAGCTGCTGCCCTCCTCATCCTCTATATCAGGATCACTAATTAATACAGCGGAAATATTCTCTTGCGCCATTATCTTGGCAACCGCTTGAATAGAGCTGCTGCAGGGAAGTACCAGCGCCTCTCTGGTGAGCAAGGTTTTTACTTTAGAGGTGGTCAGCGCATTAGCATCATCGGTTTTACCTTCCACCGCATGTTTTAACCTCATGCTGTCCTCTACCTCTACAAAGTCGGCGAAATCGTCATAAGACTCGCATAACTCATTAAAGACAGACTCAGGAATACAGTATAAGAGTGTATCTTTGACCGCTTTGGCAGGAAAGCGCACTTTATTATTGGTTAGCAGCCCCATTTGTCCAAATAACTGACCTTGGTCAAGACGATTATAAAGTTCACCTTTACGGCGATATACCTCCACTACACCGCTGCGGATCATATACAGTTCATTGATTTTGTCATTAAAATCAATAATCATGCTATCTGCCCGGTAATAAGAAATCTCCACACTTTGCGCCACTTCAAGCTTTACTTGTTCAGGAAGCTGATCAAAGGGAGCGTGCTGAGCAATAAAACTTTGAATTTCGAGTAGTTCGGCTGTCATTAATTGGCCTGCTAGTTGATGATGACTGGAGGTTTTGTTGATACCCATTTAGATATTATAGGAGTAAAGGCTAACTCCCTAGTTATTAGCTGCCAGATCG
>DATBNI010000569.1:0-6081 GCA_036554425.1 Psychromonas sp. | reverse complement strand
TTATCCGCGCCTGACGACTGTACATTACCCGATAGAGCTGATGGCCGAAAAAGCCGCAATATTGGCATTAAAACTGGCGAATGGTGAGAGTATTGAACCAGAACCACTGCATTTTTCACCGACGATTGTGCGTAGAGACTCTGTTGGCAAGCCAACTAGCCCGGTTGTTTGACGCAGATAGCCGAAGTTTCTGCCTATTCGGCAAGGCGTAAGCCACGGCTAAAAAAAGACAACGCATAGCTGCATTGTCTTTTTTTAGCCGTGGCTTACGCCTTGCCGAATAGGCAGAAAGTTCGGCTAACTGCGTCAAGCAACAGGCCTAGTGTGCCTTGCCGACAGAGTCTCTGCGGACAATTGTCGGTGAAAAATGCAGTGGTTCTGGTTCAATACTCTCACCATTAGCCAGTTTTAATGCCAATATTGCGGCTTTTTCGGCCATCAGCTCTATCGGGTAATGTACAGTCGTCAGGCGCGGATAAAGATAGCGTGCAATTAAGCCGTCATCGAAACCAATGATTGAAAGTTTATCCGGAACTTGGATACCGTTCTCCTGCGCAACTGATAATGCGCCTGCCGCCATGTAGTCGTTGTAGGTTATTACCGCTGTTATATCGATAGATTTTGTCAATAAGTTGATCATGGCTTTCATGCCACCCTCAGCATCCGGAGCGCCTGACTCTATATAATTTGTTGGCAGTTCTATACCATGGTTTTTAAGGGCGGCCAGATACCCCAACTTCCGTTCGTCGGTATCTTCAATGCTGTGATTTGAGGCAATACAGGCTATCTTTGTGTGACCCTGGCGGATCAGGTACTCAGTTGCTAGATAGGCGCCTTTATAATTATCCAGAGAAATGCATCGATCGGCGAGTTCTTCAATATGACGGTTGATCAGCACCAAGCTTTTTATTTCTTTTGCATAGCTGATCAGTTCTTCATCTTTCAGCCCTTTGGAATGGATAATAAGTGCATCACAGCGGTTTTTAATCAATAATTCTATTGCTTCCCGTTCTTGCTTGGGATCATGGTAGCCGTTACCGATAAGGGTATGTTTTCCATTTTTATAAGCAATTTTGTCAACGGTTTTGATTAACAAACCAAAAAATGGGTCTGAAACATCGCCGACCAGAACACCTATAGTATCCGTCTTTTTACTGACTAACGCTTTTGCTGCCGCATTTGGGCGGTAGCCGAGTTTGTGCATGGCATTAGTCACCGCATCAATAGCAGATTTACTGGCTTTGGGGGATTTATTGACAACGCGAGACACAGTTGCAATAGATACACAGGCTTCTTTTGCAACGTCTTTTATTGTTGACATGATTTACCTTATTAAAATGAATGCTCGTCATTATAACTAAAGCTGTTCATGGGTGCTTATCCAAGTGTAAGATTGAATCGTGATCTGTCCAACTTGTGACCATATCGGAACTTTATCTCTTCTTACTCTTAAAGCGTATTATTTGTAATCGTTTTCATTTTTTAATATATGCGCATGACTTTAGCTTTATTTCCGCAATTTGTCTATTTGATACAAATTTTGGAAAGTTTATTATATTTTTGACTGTTATTAAATTCTAGTGAGTTGAAACGTTTGCAATGGTGTGACTAATGCCACAATAGAAATGAAATAATATCGAAGGATAAGTGAGCATTGTGTGCTTAATTAATTTGGCGTCACTTTTATATTTTTATGAATATTGAAATCAGGTAAATCGAATTATCTGCGCAAGGTTGCCCTTAACAGTCGATTTACCCTTTTATTTTGTGCGTATCTCAGTGATAAGCGCGTGTATTAAACACCGCTGCTTAAGCGATAATATAAGCTGTTGTGTTTTAATGTATTTTTAAAATCTCGGACTGTGGTTTGCTGATCAATCACCAGCAGTTCAATGCCTGCAAATTCTGCAAAGCTTTCGACCATTTCAAGGGTAACTGCCTGGCTATAAACCGTATGGTGGGCGCCACCTGCATGGATCCAAGTCGCGGCGGCAGTTTGCAGATTCGGCTGCGGCTCCCAAAGCGCATGTCCTACGGGTAATTTCGGTAAACTCGAAGGGGGCGTTACTGTATCGACGCAGTTCACCACCAGGCGGAAACGATTGCCCATATCCAACAGGGTGGCATTAATTGCCGGTCCAGGTTTTCCGGAAAATATAGCACGCGCCACATCTGCATTACAGCCAATAGTATGACGATGGATCTCGATCCGCGGTTTAGCCGCTGCAATGGACGGGCAGACTTCTAACATATGTGCGCCCAGTGCCTGGTCGGTGGCCGCGAAATTATAAGTATAATCTTCCATAAAGGAGGTGCCTCCCTCGCGACCTTGGCCCATCACTTTAAAGATGCGGGTTAACGCGGCGGTTTTCCAATCGCCTTCTCCCCCATAACCATAACCTTTTTCCATTAAACGCTGAGTGGCAAGACCGGGCAGATTGGTCAGACCGGTAAGGTTTTCAAAGGTATTAGTGAAGGCTGAGCAGCCTTTCTCTACTAGAAACTTCTCCATGCCTAATTCTAAACGCGCTTCGTTTTTTAAAATTTCAAGCTGCTTAGGCGTGCTTAAAATGTCCTCTGCAATTTCGTACCGGGATTGGTATAGCTCAATTTGCAGCTCAATATTCCTATCACTAATACTATTGACGGTTTCTGTTAATTCGCCTAAGCCATAGGCGTGGACTTCAAAGCCAAATTGAATTTGTGCTGAAATTTTATTACCATCGGTCACTGCAACCTGGCGCATATTGTCACCAAAGCGAGCTACCCGTAACGTCTGGCTTTCATGCCAGCCGAGCACTGCATGGCACCACTCGTCTATTTGTGCCTGTACTTTATTATCCTGCCAATGGCCGACCACCACTTTACGATCAATATTAAGGCGCGCGCCAATAAAGCCAAATTCGCGATCACCATGGGCACTTTGGTTTAGGTTCATGAAATCCATATCAATATCTTCCCAGGGTAGGGCAGCATTAAATTGCGTATGGAGATGCAGGAAGGGTTTGTTTAACTGAGTTAAGCCCGCAATCCACATTTTTGCCGGTGAAAAGGTGTGCATCCAGAGGATCAGTCCCACACAGTTTTTATCATTATTAGCCGCTCGGCAGACATCCAGGATCTCCTCGGGTGAGGTTACCGTCCCTTTGCATACAATAGGTGCGCTAATCAGATCATTGTCATTGAAACCTTTGACCATTTCCTGACTGTTTTTGCCGACCTGCTGCAGTACTTTAGGGCCGTAAAGATGTTGTGATCCGGTTACAAACCAGACGTTTTTTTCATTACTTATATGCATATTGATTCACCTATCCGTTTATTTATTTGCTTGACCATAAGAGGCATTTTTGCCGTGTTTACGTTGGTAGTGCTTATCTAATAGAGTGTCTGAAATGGCGCCAGATTGGGGATTGATCGCCAGGGTATGTAAGGCCATTTTGGCGACCTCTTCTAAAACAACCGCATTATGAACGGCATTATTTGGTGAGCTTCCCCAAGCGAAGGGGGCATGCTCTTTTACCAAAATACCGGGAATAGCCATGGGATCATTCTCGCCTATGGTTTCAATAATCACTTTGCCGGTATTAAGCTCATAAGCGCCTATTATTTCATCAGCGGATAGCGCTCGTGAGCAGGGAATTTGCCCATAAAAATAATCGGCATGGGTGGTGCCCATGGCCGGAATGGCTCGACCTGATTGTGCCCAGGCAGTGGCAAAGGAAGAGTGGGTATGCACTATACTGGCGATTTGCGGATAGTGGTTATAAAGAGCCAAGTGGGTAGCCGTATCCGATGAGGGATTTAGTTTTCCTTCGACAATATTTCCCTGAAGATCGACTATAACCATGTCCTCTGGCTTCATATCATCGTACTCAACACCACTGGGTTTAATCACCATCAATCCCTGTTCTCGGTCAATGCCGGAGACATTGCCCCAGGTAAAGGTGACCAGTCCATGATTTTTCAGGTCAATATTGGCTTTCCATACGGTCTGCCTAAGCTCTGGGAGTAAAAGTTTCATCTGTATAAATCCTATAATCTATTGTTATCAGTATTAAGACGCGGTATATGCTTCAACATGGCTGCCAAGTTCACGGTAAGCGTCATAACGTTTTTGCTGGAATTGATGATTTTTAAGCACCGGGTGGTAGATATTACTGATCGGGCTGGCCATCGCTTTTTGTGCTGCGTGGGTGTTGTTATAAACGCCGGCCGCCACAGCGGCAAAGATTGCGGCACCTAAAGCGCAGCACTGCTCGGATTTAACCACTGCGATATCACGGCCCATCACATCGGCACAGGTCTGCATCACCAGAGGTGATTTTTGGGCAATGCCGCCAATCGCAATAATGCGGTTAACATTCACGCCCTGATCTGTCATGCAATCCATAATCGCTTTTGCGCCGTGCGCGGTTGATTCCACTAAGCTTGCAAAAAGTGCCGTTGAATCGCTGCCGAGATTAATGCCGCTCATCACTCCTTGCAGCCGCTGATTGGCATAGGGGGTGCGACGGCCATTATGCCAATCTAACGCCAGCGGAGCATCAAGAGAGGGGGGACGTTGCATCGCGGCTTCACTGAGCATTACTAAAATTTGCTGATCAATTTCATCATGTATCACCTGGTGCTCCGGGTGAGCGGCGACCCATTGCGCAATAGGCCACATTATCAGGCGTTTATACCAGGCAAAAATATCCCCAAAAGCGGATTGACCCGCTTCTAACGCGACGAGTCCCGGCAGAGCGCTACCTTTAACTTGCCCGCAGATACCTGCAATGGTTTTTGTGCCAATTTTTTCCGGTTCCACCATTAAAATATCGCAGGTTGAAGTGCCAATCACTTTGACCAAGTCATGCGCTTGCCCACCTGCGCCGACCGCACCCATATGACAATCAAATTCACCAATGGCCACGGCAATGCCTTCGGGAAGATTAAATTTATCAGCCCACTCCTGGGATAATAATCCGGCTTGCTGATCTGCGCTGAATACTTCAGTAAACATTTGTTCACGTTTACCGTCTAGCGTTGGAGAGATAGCAGAGAGGAAATCTTGACTGGGCAAACCATCCCAATCGTCGTGCCACAGTGCCTTATGACCTGCGGCGCAAATACCGCGTCTTAATTTGTCAGGGGCTTGATTACCGCTTATCAGGGCGGGGATCCAATCACAGAGTTCGACCCAGCTATAGGCGTGCTGCGCAACCGCTTGATCCTGCTCTGCAATCCACGCCGCCTTGGCCCAAAACCATTCGGAAGAGTAAACCCCGCCCACGTAACGGGTATAATCAGGAAATTCCCCGCTATGGGTTAATTTATTAATCAGTTCAGCTTTTTCAATGGAGGTATGATCTTTCCATAAAATAAACATGGCATTAGGATTGTTGCTAAATTCAGGAAGCAGGGCTAATACATTACCCTGTGCATCTATGGGGGCAGGCGTTGAACCTGTGCTATCAACGCCTATACCGACAATATTGGCTATAATTTCAGACTCAATGGGCTGTAACATCTGCTGTACCGCTAAGGTCATTGAATCAATATAGTCCTGTGGGTGATGTCTAAATTGAGATTCAGCGGGCAGGCAATAGAGGCCTTGCATCCAGCGTTTATAAGGTTGCACATTGCTGGCAATCTCATGGCCATTAGCGGTATTAACTAATAGCGAACGAACCGAATCTGAACCGAAATCTAAACCAATCACATACTTGTTTAACGCAATTTTATTTGTCATATCAATTTCCAACTGTTTAATTATGGCTAATGCTGAGGCTATTAAAGCCTATCAGTCAGTAAATAACTATTAAGAGATATGCTAGATAAATGGACTAAATGGCTAAATGTTGCTGGGCTGGATTTATATCACGCTATTTTTTTGTTGTAGTTTCATACCTTTTCTTGGTGCCTTACGACATTCATTTTCTTGGTGTTGCTAGAATGAATTTATTTTTTTATGGCTGTTGTTGCTGTTTTATTCGCTTTTTTCCTACTGCTGATTAAGGTTGTCCTAAGCTTTATTATTATATTAACCCCCATTTTTAATCATTTTCATGCCTGTATCTATCGTTTTCACTGTTTTTAACA
>DATBNI010000546.1:0-5892 GCA_036554425.1 Psychromonas sp. | reverse complement strand
CCGTGAAAAATTTGTCGTGCATTTATGCCTTTTTAAAAAAAAAGGATCTCTGCTGGATGAGTTATCGGAAGATGTGATTATTCATGATTTGCACGCAACAAGAGTCATCACAAGTGCCCATAAGCTGATATATTTAATCCTGCGGCTCAAACCGGCGGTTGTATTTACCAGTATTACTCATGTTAATTTATTACTCTCTATGCTGATCCCGTTGTTGAAAATCGGTCTGAAAAATACACTTTTTATCACGCGTGAAGTTAATATACCGAGTATCCGTGCTGAATATATGCGCAAATCAAAACAAATGGATTATTTTTATAAAAGGTTGATTCGCAATTATGACTACATTATTGCTCAGTCAGAATTTATGAGAAATGATATTCTTAACCATTATAATGTTAATGAAAACCAACTGAAGATTGTAAATAATCCCATTGATGTTAAAGCGATAAATAACAAATTAAAAATTATTGACCTGCAAAGTCACGGTTTTTTTAAAGCGGATAAAATCAACATATTAACAACAGGGGTTCTTCGTAAGCAAAAAGGTTTTGATATATTGCTCAGGGTGATGCCCCTTTTAGATAACAGATACCATTTAAATATTCTGGGTGAAGGGGAAGAACGGACACTACTCGAAAAGTTAATCAAAGAACTGAAAATCGCAGATAAAGTCACGCTTTTAGGTTTTAAAAATAATCCATATATCTATATGGAGCGGGCTGATATCGTTGCGCTAGGCTCCCGCTATGAAGGTTTCCCGAATGTCGTACTTGAAGCCAATACATGCGGTAAGTTTGTGGTTGCCTTCGAATGCCCGGGGGTCGGTGATGAAATTATAGAAAATGAGATTAATGGCTTTTTAGTCCCCGGTGAAGATGTTAAAGCATTCGCCGGCGCAATTGAAAAATATTCGAACATGAAACACGATAAAGAGATAATCAGAGCAACAACTAATCGCTATGAAGTTGGCAATATTGTCAGACATTATGAAAATATTTTTTTAAATCGAATTGATGGGCGCATATGAGACTCAAATATATAGTAAACGGCATCAGTAAAACCTCTATTCCCTGGAGATGGTCGGAATATTTTAACAAGCATTCGACGGTTATTAATATTCAAATGCTAAGCGTAAAAGATTTTAGAAAAAAGATATTTGAAATTAAAAATACAACAGATATAGTCCATGGCCACCACATAAAAGCCATGGTATTTTTCTTGGTTGCCAATATTTTGCTAAGAAAGAGAAGCGTTTATACCGTACATGGCTCCTATCTGTTTTTATCTAAGGTAAATGCAGCACTGCTGAAGTTTATTTTTAAATATGCCGACAGAATCATTTTTGTCAATAAAATGCTTTATGATGTCTTGCCGGAAGAGATGAAAAAGCAGATAAATGATAAATGCGAGATTATCTTAAACGGTGTCGAAACAGATTTTAACTACGCAAAAACAGATGTGTATAAAAAATTTAATATTGACGCTCAGGACACCGTACTTTTCCACCCGGCAAGATTTGTTCCCGAAAAAAATCACCTGCGTATTATCGCCGCATTAAAATCTTTAGTGGAACAAAACAGTAAAATAAAGCTGGTGCTGGCGGGTGATGGTAAACTCAAAAAAGAGCTGCAAAAAAGTATCACCGACCTGAAGCTGGAAGATAATGTGATAATGATTGGGCTGATAGAACGGGACGAAGTTTATAATTTTTTGGAGCGCTGTGACCTTTTTTTAATGCCGTCGGTATCCGAGGGGTTGAACATTGCATTTCTTGAAGCCATTTCTATGCATTGTAAAATTCTGGTTAGCAATATTGAACAATTTGTCTACCCTGTAGAGGCTTACAGACTTATCCCTGATGAGCTTAATGTGACCTTTGTGGATCCGTTGGATGAGAAGGAGATTGCTTCAGGTATCCTATCAGCGCTGGATAAAGAACAAAATTATACCTATGACTGTGCTGATTTTTCGCTGAAAACTATGATGAACAAATACGAATCAATTTATAGAGAGCTGCTAAGAGCGCATTGAAGCTATCGCTAACTGACCATAACAGCCTTAAAGCCTTTGCCTCTCGATTTCACAGGAGGTGTTTTAAACTTTCCGGTACTTGAGGCAGATCGGTGAACACTTTTTTGTACAGTTCGCTCTTAGGAAAGATAACCATCCAGACGGTCAGTCCAATCAGCATAAAATAGGTGTAGAGGTCCTGATGCTGGATAAACCACTCTTCAAGTTTACCTTTGTAGGGGGCGATAACCTCATCATAATACTGCAGACGGTCTATATCCGGATTGTCCAGGATCGACTCTTCGTCCCGAAACACTATAGATCCAATGCCAGACAGGCCGGGCTTTACCTGTTTAATCGCATTTTGCGACGTTTTTGGAAAAGCGTAAAAGCAGCGTTCAGTTTGCGGTCTTGGACCTATTACACTCATCTCGCCTAAAAAAACATTCAACAGCTGGGGAAGCTCATTAACTTTACTTTTTCTTAAGTATTTACCGACTGGCAGCACTCTCGGGTCATCTTTCACTGTAATGGTCCCCATCGTCATGTTAGGGCTGTTTTTCAGCATTGTGACAAACTTAAAAAGACCAATCAAACGGCCATCCTTCCCGACACGCGGCTGCGTGTAGATGACTTCACCTTCACCGCTAAACCTAAGCAATATCGCGACAAAGAGCAGAAAGGGGGAAAAGACAACCAGGGCTAAAGCAGAAAAAATAATATCAAAAAAACGTCGCATGATCACATCCTCCCATCCAAATTTTTCCCAGTCTCTTTATGTCCAAAGTCTGGAATCATTTCAAAAAACAGTGCCACTATCTCTTCTTTTGACCACTCACCTCTCTCTTTCTGATCAGAGATTGTTTTTGTAAAATGGGTTAACTTCTCTTTATCAAATTCGGGTTCATTTTTAATCACACCCAAATTTTCAAAACGCGCCATATCCAGAGTCTCATTCTCGGTAAAAAATTCTTCAAAATCCTTCTCTCCAGTTGTATCGCTGGAGAAAAAATAACATGGCCATTTTCCCTCACCGGGCAGTGTCTTAACCAGTTCTCTTGCTTCCTCTTCCGTTTGACAGAGATAGGGTTGATAGCCAAGTTTCTGCAGGTATTTCACCGCGATATCTGCAAAGGTAATAAGGTGCAGTTTTTCACTCAGTTTGGGGAAAAAGATATCTCTGTTTTTACCTAAAAGGCAGGACATCAGACAGAGTTCCCCCGACTCTTTAGGGGTCACAAAATAGCGTTTAATATCACTGGGAGCTGAAATCGGCTGCTGTTTTCTGATACGCTCATTGAAGCCATGCAGTAAACTGCCATCGGAGAACGCCACGTTGGCAAAGCGGGCTGTTGAAATGGGTATTTCAAGGCTTTTCTCCATTAAATACATCTCCATGATCCGCTTTGATGCGCCCATCATATTGACAGGATTTGCCGCTTTATCCGTCGACACGCAAAAATATTTTTTGGTTCCCTTTAACAGTGATTGGCCTATCGTTTTATCGGTATTGAGAATATTGACATTGATCATGCGCATTAGGGTAAACGGATCTTTTTCACTGCGCACATGTTTTAATGCCGACAGGTTTAATACATAGTCATACTGTCCATCACTTTGAATAAACGCATCATATTCAGTACTGCCTATATCCAAGGCAAAGGTTTTAAAATCCCCGTCAATGTAACCCAGAGAACTGCGGATATCACGCACCAGCTCAACCATGTTATTTTCGCTCATATCAACAACATGCAATTTCCTTGGATGTCGTTTAAATATCTCTTTTGTAACCGCCTGCCCGATAGATCCGGCAGCTCCAAGCACTAAAAAGCTTGAAGATGAGACAATACTCTGCAATTCATGCGCATATTTACTTATGTCATCATCAAACAGCTCTCGGTCGCGCCCAATTAGTTCTAATATAAAATCCATGATTATGTCCTTAGTGCTTTTGTTAAACTTTCACAAACCAGATCAACTTCCTCCAGGCTCATTGTCGGGTATAAAGGCAGTGTCAATTCACGTATTGCGATCTCTTCGGCTACGGGGGCTTTATTAAGACCAATATCTTTAAAGGCGGTGAAATCTTTAAATGCCGGATAATGAATAGATGATTGGATACCATCGGCTTTTAACCTGCCGATAAGTTCAATCCGGTCGACCTCTTTATCCAATAAAATGGGAAAAATATGATAAACCGCGTCGACCTTTTCTAACTCCCTGAAGGGAATAAAAAAACCACGGACATTAGCCAGCTTTTCGATATACCGCTCTACTAAGACCTTCCGGTTCGCATTGGCGGCGGATAATTTTCCGAGCTGAATAAGCCCGAGCGCTGCGCGCATTTCATCCATACGATAATTTAAACCCGGTTGCGTTACGTCATAGCTAATGGCCCGACCTTGATGTCTATCGAGTGTCAGTGATGTCATGCCATGGCTTCTGAAGTATTTTGCCTGCTGATCCAAGGCACTCTCTTTGGTTGTTAACATTCCTCCCTCACCCACGGAAAGGTTTTTATTGGTAAAGAAGCTAAAACATCCATAATCTCCAAATGTGCCGCAGGCCCGCCCTTTATATTTAGCACCGGGCACATGAGCACAGTCTTCTATGAGCGCAATCCCTCGCTCTTTGCACAGTGTTACTATTTCATCCATGTGACAGGGATATCCCGCAAAATGGACAATGATGACCGCCTTTGTTTTTGATGTAATCTGCTCTGCAATTGTTTTTGCCGACATATTCCAATTGTTAAAACTCTCACAATCGGCTAAGACAGGAGTGGCCCCCACTATTTTTACCACGTTGATATCGGCGACAAAAGTAAGCGCGGGGATGATCACTTCATCACCCGCTTTGATCCTTAAAGCTAACAACGCCATATGCAGTGCGGCGGTGCAGTTTGCGACTGCAGTTGAATGTATTTTTTCACCTAAAAGCGCGGAAAAATTTGCTTCAAACTCTTTGGTCTTCTCACCCATAGTGAGCCAACCCCCTTCGACGACATCTTTAACAGCTTTTACTTCCTGCTGATCATAATTCAGTTTAAAGAGTTGTACTTTCCACATTTTCGCAGCTCCTAAAAAATTGTTGATATACTTGATCATATTTATTTGTAACTATATCCAGGCTGAACTCTTTGACCTTTTCCTCTGCATTTATGGCGAATTTATGGCGAATGCTCTTGTTTGTGCCGAGCAAGATCATCTTTTTAGCCAGATCCTCAGGATCTTTAATATTGACCAGTTTGCCGTTGTAGTCATCAATAACCACATCTTTGCATCCGGGCATATCAGTCGCGATCAGAGCAAGCCCCATTGCAGATGCCTCCAGCAGCACTCTCGGCACCCCCTCTCTATAATATGTGGGTAAGACAAAAACATCCGCTACCGCCAGCAACGCTTTTACATCTTCTCTTCTGCCCAGGAAACGTACATATTGATGATAGGCATTGATTTGTTCAAACGACAGGGAGCCATCACTATCGAGCTGCCCTACCAGTAAGAAATTAAACCTGTTTCCCTTTTCATAGCATTTTTTAGCTGCTTCTAAATAATCCACAATACCTTTTTGCTTTACCATCCGGCTGACTAAAATAAAAGTAGTTTGCCCTGACATTATGTTTAACTCATTTTTCAGCTCTTCGATTTTATGCCGAGCAACATTTTTGCTATATTTTTCCAGATCAAGTCCGCTGCTTTTAACAATAGCAGCTTTATCCCGGTTGATAATTTTATGATTAAGATAGTAGGCAGCATCGTCATCATTTTGAAAGATAGTAAAGTCCACTCTTCTGCTGATGTTTTTTTGTACCATGTAATAAACGAACCTCAACACACTATTTATAAAGGTTTTTCCTGTAAATATGCGGCCCATTCC
>DATBNI010000064.1:0-3069 GCA_036554425.1 Psychromonas sp. | reverse complement strand
TTTCGCTTGATAGCTAATGGTTAAACTTGTGTTGGTGGTATTCCGCCCTTGACGGCGTGTTACTTTTCTTTTGCTGTTGAAAGAAAAGTAACCCGCTGTCAAAAGCGGAATACCAACAATTAAGATTACACCTCTGCCAACATGCGAACGCTTACAAACAACCAATACGTTATCAACACCATCACGCAGAGCGGATACAACTCAGTGTCTAATAATACGGAGGGCCAAGAAGCAATAAACATTATTGCTAATAACAACTCCCTGATCCTCTACATCTTCTGAATTGTTTCCCAAAGCGAGAGATCAACGGTAATACCGTTTTCCAGATTATCCTTTCGCGTAGCAAACATACCCTGACCCGGATAACGTACCTGTGAAGATTCATCAAGGGGCTGCGCAGATAAAAAGTCTTCAAGTATCGCATTGACCTTTTCATTAATACTGGCGGCACCGAGCTCAGATTCAAGGTCAATAGCGATAAATACCTGTGATATACCGGTTTCTTTTTCACGTTGACTGATTTCCCCTGTTGAATCCCCCCCAGCAATCAGCGCAGCCAATATATCAAGCACAAGGGATAACCCTGATCCTTTCCAAAAACCAATCGGCAGGGCGCGGGATGATCTTAATATGGCATTTGGATCTGTGCTGAGTTGACCTTTTTCATCATACCCACCGGCTAAAGGTAGCTGATCTCCCCGACGGCGCAGCACTTCTAATTTACCATTTGAGAACTGACTCATCGCCATATCCAGCAGAACGGGGTTCTTCTCTTTGGGGATGCTGATAACCAGCGGGTTATTTCCGATTTTTCTCTCGGCCGATCCCCAGGGTGGCATATTGGCAATGGTATTTGTCCAACAAATGCCGATGCATCCCGCTTTAGCAGCCTGCAGACCGTAAGTACCGCCACGCATCCAGTGATTGGTATTGCTCAATCCGACACAGCCCAGACCGTGCTTATGAGACAATTCAACAGCCCGCAGCATCGCTTTTTCCGCATTCAATGGGCCGATCCCTCGTTTTCCATCCCATTGTTCGATCGCGGCCATTGCTTTTGTTAGCTCTGGTTCAGCCTTAATTTGGATTATGCCTGATTTGATATCATCGACGAAGGAAGGGAAACGATTGAGCCCATGTGAAGTCACACCATCACAGGTGTTTTCGGTGAAAATATAGGCACATTTTTTTGCTTGAGCATTTTCCAAGCCTAAATTCAGCAAGATCCGTGTCAGCTCTTGGCAAATAGTATCAAAGTGTAAGCGTTTCATTGAAAGCATGCCGTTATTCCCTTTATATTAATCATAGGATTCATCACTCCTGTACGTATTTATTATATATGCGTATAGAATTAGCTATTCTCGGAGCGTTTTATCAGTAACGCTTGTTTAACACAGGGCGGCGCAAACGGGTCAATATCCCCATCATGCTTAAACACTTCTTTAACCACAGTCGAAGAGATAAACCCGGTGGCGGCATTGGCAGGTAACAGAATGGTTTCTAGTTCTGTATTTAACGCTTTATTCACTTGCGCCAGTTGTAATTCATAATCCGCATCCGTCGTACCGCGGATCCCGCGAATCAGCGCTTGGGCATTATGCTGTTTAGCAAAGTCTGCTAATAATCCCGAGAAAGGGATCACTTCAATTCCGCTTAAATGCGCCGTTGCTTGAGATAATAAATCACAGCGCTCATTTAAATTAAATAAGGTTTTTTTACTGGTATTGACCGCCACGGCAATAACCACTCTTTCTGCGAGTTTACTTGCCCTGCTGATCAGATCAATATGACCCAAGGTGACCGGATCAAATGAGCCGGGAAAAACAACTGTTTTCATATTGATTCAACCATTATTATATTTATTTAACCACAGCATCATTAATTTTATTTAACGTTCCGCGAGCAGCATCTGCATTCCAGTAAAAGCTGTACCAGGGATCGGGATTATCGGCCGGGCGCAAACTTTCCTTTGGAAATTCGAGCTTAATATAATTATCATGGAGTGAATACACCGAAGCTCCGACGTCAGTATCACTTGCAAGCCAAAAAATAATTAATGCGATAACCGGATAAACAAAAAACAATTTAAACATGATTCACTCCACTGAGCGTATACGAGACTATTTACTTTAAAAATAAAACCAGATACAAAAGAAACAACCCGATACTGATTATATTTTCAAACTAGTATAGCGGTCATTAATTTACTACAAAGTAATGATAGGGTCATTCTAAAGAGAATCCCAGAACAACTTTTTTGTCCGGAATTAATTAAAATTGACCCTTTCTTTTGATTGTTTGAAAATAGCCGCAGATAAAAAGGTTAAAAATTCATCTCCACTGCGATCATCTATCCATTTACCCTCATTATAATCATAATGATGACCATTTTCTAAGGTCGCCAACCAAACTTGATGCAGGGGTTGCTGACGGTTAATAATCAACTTAGTATGGTTTTCAAACTCAAGTGTTAATAAACTGCCATTTTGGTCATAATCTACATCCGCACCGGATTCTTCAATTTTCTCCTCTATCTTTTGGTAGAGCTGATCCGCTAATTGTATAAATTCACTATCATTCACATTACTTCCCCTTTGCTTTTTAACAATGAAATGCGATTATATACTCAAACT
Source organism: Psychromonas sp. (assembly GCA_036554425.1). Taxonomy (GTDB): domain Bacteria; phylum Pseudomonadota; class Gammaproteobacteria; order Enterobacterales; family Psychromonadaceae; genus Psychromonas. Next base: position 436 of record DATBNI010000064.1, on the reverse strand, counting down.
GGGTAAAGATGCAGGAATCAGTCTATTTAAGCCGCTTGTCTGCCAACAAATATCCTGAACAATGCGGCACAACAAAAACTCGCTGGGAAAAAGCATGAAAAACATTAATTTATTTATTATAACGTTGCTTTTTGCAGGGGTATTAACGGCTTGTGGTAAAACCGGGCCTCTTTATAGAACCCCTGCTGTTGTTAAACAGCAAAATGTAGCGCCCAACGAAGCACAATCATCGCCGGAAAGACCTGAAAGCGACACCAAAAAAGTCAATGCAAGCGACTAAAATAAACTGAATTTTTATGGTTAGTTAGTCTTTTAATCTATTGATTTTACATATTTAAGTAAATAAAAAGGATTTACAATTGGATCACTTTAATTATCAAAATGACGGCCGTCTTTTTGTTGAAGGATTACCTGTAGAAGAAGTTATTAAAAAAAC